>JAJUHH010000305.1 GCA_029267975.1 Clostridiales bacterium | reverse complement strand
TATAGGAGGCTGACAGCACGTTAGACTGTGTAAATTATAATTATAATTTACACAGTCTAACGTGCTGTCAGCCTCCTATAGATATCTATGGCAACTGATAAAACAGAAGAATACAAGCAAAATTTATATGGTATGGCATGCCGAAATGTGGTATATTATGGTATGTTAGTATTTGACCAAGCTAAGGCCTATGTGGACCTTCTAACTCTTATGGATGCTATGATAAGCCTCCATTTTACTATCAAGGTAGAGACAGGGTGAGGGGAGATAGGAGTATCATATTATTGAAGGAAATATTAATTAATTTTATGATATAGAGGAGATCTATGAAAAGATTACTTAATTTCTTAATTATTATAATAATGATTTTATTCGTCGGCTGCGGTACAGGGACCGCTAATACAGAAACAGATCTTATCAATTCAGTAACACCTTCAGCAACTCCCTCGATTGCTTCTGTCACTGTGGCGCCAACAGCAACAATTGCTCCAACAGCCACACCGGTACCGACCTTATCTCCTGAAGAGGCAAAGTATCATTATTATGATGAAAGTTATATAGATAACCCGGATGCTGTCTCTATGGGAGAAGCAAAGGCTCTTACCCTTGCTGAGGCAGAAGCATTTCTTGAGCAAAATTATTATCGTACTTGGTATGATTATAGTTACGATCAATCAAAGACTAATATATTAATAGATCAGTTTACCAGAGACGGAAAAGAGTATGGCATTAAATGCATCTCTGCAGATGAGTATTCCGGCCACATAATATATTATTTATATTTTGACAGCCCTGATACAATTTATGCTGATTATGTATATTTTGATGAGATTGCTTGTATCCTTGAACCAATTACTGATAGTATGGAAGGTGGAGCATATTGCTCTATACCTCTTGAGGAATATGACAGCATCGCAGAAGAGCTGTATGCTCCGGAGTATACTCCTGCAACACTTGATACATTTTATGAGCATGCCAAAAAACTGGCAAAGAAATATATGTTAGAAGATTTAGGTGGTCTATACGATCCATATAGCTTATACAACATATTTGAATATTCGAATGAAAGAGACGTATATTTTGAATATGATGGTGACTATACCTACTACATAAACTTCGACGCCGAATACCATTGTCTTTTTAATAGATATCCTTACCGCATCGAGACTGTATACACGGATAGAAATAAAGATTACAATTTTGAAGTTAGAAGCTTTAATATACGTAGTAAGTAATCTGAATGGTATAGTTCCGGTTCAGCCGGGGACCCCAAGCCAAGAACAATATAAAATGAACTTTTGCAGAAAATGAGCTTTCACAGAAGCTCATTTTTCTTTGGATCGGCGGGACCTCAATTGCAAATAAAAAAAATGATCATCCATGATGATCATTCCTTTTGTAGCTGGGGTATAAGGATTCGAACCTTAAGATGCTGGAGTCAGAGTCCAGTGCCTTACCGTTTGGCGATACCCCAATGTTTTGGTTTGTGTTGCTGTTATTTATCAGCCACGAATGATATTATAACTGATAGATTTCTTTTTTTCAAGCACTATTTTTTATTTTTTTCAAATTTTTTATTACAATTTATAACATATACGATTTTAGCTATTCTATGCATGATTTCTTCCTGCGGCCTCCCCTATTTCTCTGCCACAAAGCTTTTATCCACAGTAATGATACACTGATATCTGGCATCCTGCTGCCGTATCTCCTCAACGAATTTGCTTAACAGCTTTTGCTCCTCTGTCTTTGAATAGGAATAGGGTATTACCAAGTCGAATATCAAATTAATCTGATGCTCTCCATTGACAACACGAAAATCATGAATATCCGCTTTGGGTTCCAAACGCTTCATGACATCCAGGACAACTCTCTTCTTCTCAAGAACTGCCGTATCATTGACTTCAATGGGATCCATATGAATCACAAGAAAGATATCCAGTTTCTCCAGGACATCCCGTTCTATTTGATCGATTGTCTCATGAGCAAGCTCCAGACTGACAGTGTTGGGAACTTCCGCATGGATGGTAGCCATATGATGAGAGGGACCATAGTTATGGATGATCAGGTCATGAGTTCCATAGATGCCTTCATAGCTTTCTACCATGTCAGTAATTCTTTTATAGACATCCCGCTCGATTGCCTGGCCAAGAAGTGGCTCTAAGGTATCCTTTGCAATCCGCACTCCTGCAAGCATAACAAAGATGGATACCAACAGACCAATATAACCATCAATATTAATTCCGGTCAGACCGACGATTACGGTTGAGATAATCGTCGCAGCTGTTACCAGGACATCATTTTTAGAATCTGCTGCGGTTGCCAGCATTACGGATGACTTTATTCTCTTCCCCAGCTTATGGTTAAATAAGGAAAGCCAAATCTTGACCAGTACTGACAGTACCAGAACAACAACCAGGATCGGTCGAAAGATCAGCTCCTGAGGATGCAGTATCTTCTGGAAGGCACTCTGTAACAGACTGAAGCCCACCTGCAGGATGATAAAGGAAACAGCCAATGCTGAGATATATTCAAACCTTCCATGCCCAAAGGGGTGCTCCTTATCCGCAGGTCTCTCAGCCAGCTTCACACCGATAAAGCTGATGATGGAGGAGGCTGCATCCGATAGGTTGTTAAAAGCATCCGCCATAACAGAGATACTGTTGATCATCATTCCGGCGATAATCTTTGTAGCAAATAAAAGTACATTGCAGGCAATCCCCACCAGACTGGCCAGAACTCCATAGGAGGTTCGAACCTTAGCATTCTCCGTATTAGTATAATCCTTAATAAATAGCCTTACCAGAATATCAGTCACTCTCACAAGCTCCTTCCAATGAATAAATTCTTTTAGGTTTTAAGCCTTTATGTCTTAGCCTTTGATGGTTTAGCCTTTGATATTTTAACCATCGAAGTTTTAGCTTTGAAGCTTTCACCATATAATCATATGATATGCCAATTTGAGCAAGAAATCCATTGCCATCCTACATATAAGACAATAAGCAGCTCCTACGTCATATTAATATCATTACAGATTGGTCCAAAATTTCTTCTGGTATAAAATATTCCTGCACCTTCCATCGTCAATTCCCAATGGAAAATGCAGGAATATACTCATTTTATCATGGTTACCTGGAAAGTCAAGCAAACACTCCAAGGTACAAATATTCTTACAGTGCAAGACGGTAAATATTCTCCACATCCTTGCTTGTCAGCGGAACAAATCCACCGATTGTTCCTGTCTCCCCAAGGCCAAGGGTCTTCACCATATAAGGAATATCCTCTTCCTTTGCTCCAAGCTCTCTGAAGCTAATGGGCATGCCAATAGAGCTTAAGAACTTCTTCAGGCGCTCAATTCCTTCCCTGGCAGTTTCCTCGGGATTGGCGAAGTTCATATGACAGCCCCATACTCTGACTGCAAGCTGTGCAAAGCGATTCACATCATGCTTCATTACATAAGTCATCCATGCCGGGAAGATTACAGCAAGACCTGCTCCGTGAGCCACATCATAGAGTGCTGACAGCTCATGCTCGATCATATGGCTTGCCCAGTCCTGATCACGACCAACCCCCACAAGATTATTGTGTGCAACCATTCCGGCCCACATAATATTAGCCCTTGCTTCATAATTATTGGGATCAGCGATAACTCTTGGCACCTCTTTGATCATGGTCATCAGCACCGCCTCGCAAAGGCGGTCTGTAATCTCAACCTCCTTTGTATTGGTAAAGTAACGTTCAAATACATGCGCCATGATATCAGTAGCACCCGCTGCTGTCTGATAAGCAGGTAAGGTCTGGGTTAATTCCGGATTAAGGATGGAGAAAACCGGCCGGAGATGTTCACTGCCTGCTCCTCTCTTAAGCATCCCTTCTTCCTTTGTGATTACGCTGTCACCTGAACCCTCGCTGCCTGCTGCCGCAATGGTAAGTACGGTTGCAACCTTGAGTGCTTTCTCTATCCGCTTGCCCTCATAGAAATCCCAGAAATCACCGTCATAAACAGCACCGGCTGCGATTGCCTTAGCCGAGTCAATGGCACTTCCGCCGCCTACTGCAAGGATAAAGTCCACACCCTCCTTCTTACAAAG
>JAJUHH010000304.1 GCA_029267975.1 Clostridiales bacterium | reverse complement strand
CTCCAGATTATCCGAAGTCAGACAGCCATAATCCTTCACCGTATAAGCACTTCTCTTTCTATGGCTTTCTGCTTCCTGCCAAAGACCTTCTGACTCATGAACAATCGGTATCTGCTCATAACGATAAAGACCGCTCTCTGTAAGCTCCTTATGGTACTTTCTGATAGAAGGGATACAGACGCTTTGATTATCCTCCAGATACAAGCAGCTGATCTTATTCTGCCCCAGATAAGTACAGAGGCGAAAGGCCAGATGGGTTACGCCGATTCTTGGCTGTGTGCCTGCAATTGCTATGGTTCGCGGCTGACTTGACTCCTTCTGCCACAGATTATGTTTCAGAACTACTGATAATTGATGTTTCAGCTGCGTCACTGTAGCATATCGCCTGGCAGGTTGATATTTGAGGCAACGGTTGATTACGGATTTTAACTTCTTTGAGCAATTTTCTATTCTGTCCACGTTTTTTTGTGATATCATGCTTCCTGATGCCATATAATAAATCAGCGCTCCAATTCCATAGACATCACTTCGCTCATCGACCCTTGCTTGGCGGTAAAGCTCCGGCGCCGCATAACCGCGGGTTCCGGTAAGCTTGGGCTCCTCCGGTAAATCATCCAGATACAAAGCACTTCCGAAGTCTACCAGCTTCAGAGTCTTACCGGAGACTATTATGTTCTCAGGCTTTAAATCGGCATAGAGTATGGGCCGCTGGCCCTCATGCAGATAGCTCACCAAATCACATAGCTGAATGGCCAAATGCAATAGAAGCTCTTCCCTGATGGGTCCATGGGACGAAATATATTCCTTTAAGGTTTCGCCTTCAAGATATTGTTCAATAATATAGGAACCATCTTCATCCTCTTCAATATCATAAATTATAGGAATACATGGATGCTTCAGATTCTTCAGTATAAAAGCTTCGTTCCTTTGCAAATCATATAGGGGATTGTTTTTAGAAATACATTTGATTGCCCGATAAGAATTTAATTTGATATGTTGTGCAAGATATACCTTGGCAGTGCCTCCGCTGCCAAGTAAATGTATAATTCGATACTTTCCGAACCAGATTTCTTGTTGCATTCTCTCCTTTCCTATCAGTATGAATGAACGGAATCAAGTCATACATTTATTATATACAGATAATGGGAACATTTCAACGGTTTTCCATCCGTCGAAATCACAGTTTTGTAAATAAAAATTGTTGGAAATGACTAGATAGAATTGTGTTAAAACTTTGTAGATTACGCAATTTTATTAACACAAATTTCATAACTGTGTGTATTGACTTTGATAGGGATTTAAATTATACTTTTTTTACACCAATGGATGGATTTTCGTACGATGCGTTAATCAGTTCCTGCTAACACAGAAAGGGGTGTACTATATGAAGATTGAAAAAATCAGTGACAACCAAATCAGATGCACTTTGAATAAAAGTGACCTAATAGACCGGGAGCTGAAAATAAGCGAACTTGCTTATGGGACCGAGAAGGCAAAAGCCCTGTTTCGCGATATGATACAACAAGCTTTTTATGAGTTTGGATTTGAAGTTGATGACATTCCCCTGATGATAGAAGCCATTCCAGTATCAACAGAGTGCCTGATCCTTGTGATTACCAAGGTGGAGGACCCGGATGAGCTGGATACCCGCTTTTCAAAGTTTTCATCCTTTAATGTCCATGAAAACACTGGCAAGTTAGATGCGGATGAAGATTCCTATGCGGATGAGATCATTAATTGCTTTGACCGGATGGATGACGATTTGACCGATGATATAGAAGATAATGCCAAGGAAGATACCGTAGATGCTCCGGAGATTACACCCGCTGAGATTACAGCAAAGACCGGTGCTCATGTGCCTTCCAACCTGTTTAAGGTTTATTCCTTTAAATCCTTACAGGAGGTTATCCAATTGGCTTATATCATGGCAGGAAATTACAATGGCACCAATACTCTTTATAAGAATCCGGTGACCTCCACTTATTACCTGGTAATAAGCATTTCCCATCATACACCTGAAGAGTTCAATAAGGTATGCAATATTATCTCCGAATACGGTAAGGTGGAGCGCTCTACTTATGCCAGCCCTACGTATTATGAAGAGCATTATGAACTTATTGTCAAGGACCATGCCTTACAGATCCTATCTGTAATGTAATCATTATTAGAAAGCCAGAAAACACACATACACATAATAAAGGGATGAGGTTAACCTCATCCCTTTTTCATGTATTCTTATAGTGAATTGTGCCTGATTATTCACCAAGCTCTGCTTCAATTCTCTCCATAAGCTCATCCGGATCTAAGCCGTGAACATAAGCTGCTTCTTCTAATGTCTCAGCCTGTGAAGACGGGCATCCAAGGCAATGCATGCCTATATCAAGCAACACAGGGATAATGCTTTGATCGATAGCGATTGCCTGTGCGATAGTCATATCCTTTGTTATCGTAGCCATATGAAATCCTCCTTTAATTATTACAACTTTCTGAGAAGAGAGACTACCTTCTAAAAAAGTATCCTTGAGCTAAAAAATATAGTATCAAGGTCATTATATTCCTTTGGAAAGATATCGTCAAGACCGAAAATTAACCTTGCAATCTGAGGTCTAGTATATTAAAATGTAATCGATTGCAAAGTAAAGGAGGTTGTTCGACAATGGCATATACAATTAGCGATGACTGCATCAGCTGTGCTGCATGCACAGATTCATGTCCTACCGGATCCATTTCCGAAGGCGCAAATCATTATGAAATTGATCCCAATACATGCATCGATTGTGGCGCATGTGCAGATACATGCCCTACCGGCGCTATCTCAGCGTAATGATGATGTACATAAAAGAGACTGATGAAGATCCTTCATCAGTCTCTTTTTGGTTGAAGCAATTTTTCTGATTTATATGTAAACCTTATTCTTTTGAAAGAATTTCGATTTCTTTTTGTTCCTTTCCAGAGCAGCTGCCGTCATTGCCCTGCTTTTCTGATAATCCCGAAGGGTAGCATCAAACTTACGAAAACGCTCTTCTTCCTTTTCCTCTTGAATCCGCATGTGATATTTCATTTCGCGTATCACATCTGTGGTGACCGTATTGCTGATTCCCTGCGCCAGCTCCATGTTATTCTCTTTTAAGGCATCCAATATAATATGATGAAGAACCGCCTTGAACTGATCCAGCTTCGTTTCTTGCTGCACCTCTACTTCTACCTTCTGAGATTCATTTTCAGCAATCAGGCTTGTCCCAGCTTCATTTTCGATTTCGCTTACCCTTTCATTCTTGGCTTCACTCACAATTTCGCTCTCCTGTAGTAGCTTTTCCGCTTCCTCCATTGTTTTCTCCTCTCCATTCTGCTTGACTTTTAATAGTTGCTCTATATCTGTATCCAGCAGCTCGGGCTTGTCCAGATTGTTAAGAATCATTTTAATAGCCTTTAACTGAAAACCATGCTCCTTCAGCTGCTTTACTTTAATGAATAATTCGACATCCGCCTCCCTGAAATATCGTTGTTTCATTTCATTTCGGGAAATCGGTAAACCCAATTGCTTTTCCCAGTAGCGGAGAACATGGTCTTCAACCCCGACCTTTTTGGCGGCATCAGCTATCATAATCCTATTTTCCTCCACTCGTTTTACCCTCCCTTATTTTGTATATTTTTAACTTTTTTCATTATATACCATAGCAAACTTCAATTGCAATATAATTTCCACATATTTACATATAACTCGTCGACATAAAAAAAGGAAACCTCAAAGAAGTTTCCCCTTTTCTACAGTATCCATGACTATGCGTGATTCACTGCATTTTTCCTGTATTTTTATACTTAAAAAAGATTATGAGTATAACAATGGTTATCAGACTACAGCCTTCAACTTTCGCTCTTTACGCTTTTCATTTCTGCCAAGTAAGTACATGGAGATTGCTGCAACAATGGAACAGGCACTGATGATTGGCCAGACATTGGTGACATGGCTTCTTGCGATAAAGGCTCCCATAATATATGGAGATACCGCGCCTCCGGTACCGGTGATAATTCCAATCACAGAGTTGAAACGTCCTCTGTGGGTAATCGGTGTATGGTTGGCTATATAGACGCCTACATTG
>JAJUHH010000303.1 GCA_029267975.1 Clostridiales bacterium | reverse complement strand
TATACAGAGCAGTCAGTACCTGATTGTAGCCATCCAACTTTTCCTGATCGCTAGGCGGAGCTACAGTCGGCGTAGGTGAAGGTGTTACTGTCGGTGTCGGTGATGGCGTTACCGTCGGTGTGGGTGATGGTGTTACTGTCGGCGTGGGTGATGGCGTTACCGTTGGTGTCGGTGATGGTGTTAGCGTTGGTGTAGGTGTCACTGTCGGTGTTGCTGTAGGCCTGGGTGTCGGTGTCGCTGTGGGATTGGGATTAACCGGCGGAAAGACCGGTGGATTCACAACAGGTGCTGTCGTCGGTGTCGGCGACGGTGTCACAGTTGGTGTAGGAGTAGCAGAAGGTCCCGGTGTTGCTGTAGGTCTGGGTGTTGCACTTGGCCTGGGTGTTGCAGAGGGGACAGGGGTCGGTGTGGGTTTAGCGATTGCCACCTTATCCTCTTCCTTAACTTCTACGCCTCCTACAGTTACATTCGTGGTACCTTTCGCAACCTGCACATGATCAACGGTTGTTCCTATGTTGGTATGATTACCGGTTACAACAGCTTCACTTACTTTACCGCTGCCTTCCAGAGAGGTCTTATCTCCGTGAGCTTCCACCTTTTTTATCTCAGAGCCTTCCGAGGTGACAATTGTTGTGTTATCGGCGGTTGTTGTGACAGTTTCTACCACCGCTCCGCTGTTTAGGGCTACACTGCTTCCGCTGCCGGTGACAGTTAAATTCTGAACCTGACTGTTAATCACCAAGGAGGTCTGACTGCCTTCGTTAGATACATTGGTAACCGGCTGCGATATGGTAACCTGCGCCTGGCTTACCTCTCCGGCAATCTTAACCTCTTCTGCCTTTACATCAACGGTAAGGGCTGCATTGGCTGCTACGACGACGCTTTGAATAACGGAAGCCTCCTCAGTACCTGCCTTGGTATCTGTAAGGGAGATTGCCTGCCCCTCTACTGCATTTCTTACAGTCGCAGAGGCAATTTCACAAGAGGTGGTTGCAATCTGTATGCTTGCACTCGCCTGGGAGTCTATGACCAGATTACCCTTAAAGCCTTCCAGGGCAATTGAAATTGAACCGTCCTTATTGGTAACTACACTAAAGCTTTGTATGGTTGCACCATTGGTCTGCTTTACGGTGATGTTACACTCAGAATCAATGGATACGATCAGGGAACCGCTTTCTGCAACGATGGAAGGAGCTAAATTCTCCGTTTCAGAAGCATCCCCTTGTGCAAAGCTCTTAATATCCATCTGCTCGATTGCCGCAACCTTATTGATAGTACTGTCCCTGGTTACGACGGTATAAGCAGCGCCTGACTCCATGGTCAGTGTCCCACCTACAGTAATCTGATCAAGAGTGATCTGGGCATTGCCCACACTACTTGATATGGTGAGATTTCCGTAGCTTTTCTTCTTCAGAGTTACTTTTCCATCTACTACATCAGACTGGGTGATAACCTTGGATTCTTCCTCCACTACATAAATTGTAACTGTATCCGTTTTCTTGCTGCTTGTAGTAACAGTGATGGTTGCCACACCCTTCTTCAGGGCCTTGATCAGTCCGTTCTTATCGATTGTAATCACGGATTTGTCGCTGCTTTTCCAGGTCACTGTTTCGTTGGCACTGGATGGTGTCAGCTTACGATTTAGATCATAGCTTTCACCAACCAAGAGGAAATCAATTTTATTGGATATGGCTACCTCTGTTGCCGGCTTCTTAACCGTAACCGTACATTTTAATGTATAGGTTTTCTTAGCGGTCTTGATACTGCAACTGATGACTGCACTACCCTTTTTGATGCCCTTTACCACACCTTTACCGGATACGGTAGCCACGGTCTTATCACTGGACTTCCAGGTATATGTGGAATCTGCTATTTTATTTTTAATAGCAAGGGTATAGCTGTCACCCACAAGAATGCTCTGTGACGTTTTGGTAAATGTCGGTGCGGCCGCCGCACTGGCATAGGTCCTGGGCGTAAGCAATGTTACGACCAATGCCACGGAGAGCACGATGGATAACAGCCGATATAAATAACTTCTTCTTTTCCTGCTCGGCATAAAAAAAACTCCCTTCTTAATATACTTTTTCTCACGGTAACCCATAATTTCCATGAATAAGTATATCAATAAGGAAGTTTGATTTGGTCTGCAATATGCGTACTTTTATCAATATCAGTCTTCTTTTAGCAAGATTGCCTCTCCAAGATTCTCAAGCAATTCATTGGTATCAATCACAGAGTAATGATGCTGGATGCAGAAAATGATTGCAGCATCCCTTTGAATGCGCGGATAAAGCTCACCTTTTTTGGCAATCCTTAATAATCTTTGGGTTTCTGACAGGTTGAGCTTCAGTACAATTGCAATTCGTAAGAGGACATTTCGATTGGGTGTCCTTTGTCCGTTAAAAATCTGATAGGCCAGGGATCTGCTGATGCTTGCCTTCTCAATAATCATTGGAATGGTAAAGCCCCGCTTGTTTAAAAGCTCATATAAATATGATTGTAAGTCTATGTCCTTAATATCCTCTTCGTGTCTTTCTAAAAAGTCCTCGATATGCTTGGACGCCGATAATTCATGAAATAATTCTTCCGTTAACAAGGATTTCTTCCTGTTGTTTTCCATGCAGCTGCACCACCTATTTATGATATCTTTGCCCTCATTACAAGACTTTTTAAGCTTTCCAACAACTGCTGTGCATTGGCAATGGTCTCCCTGGCAACAAGATAATTGCTCTCCAGCAGATGTCTTAGTGAAACATTGGTGCTCAGATGCTCCGTATAAATCCACTTAGCATCCTGTGACTTAATATAATAAGCCTCCTGGAGCAATTCCAGCAGCTCAGGTATCCTCCTCAGCTGGCGGTCGCTTCTGTTTTGTCTGCCGACCAGTTTTGCCAGGGAGATAACTAAGTTGGCGGTCTGACCGCTTAACAGTCCCCGGGCAGTTAACCAGCCAAGAATAAACTCCTTGTTCGGTGCCTTTGCAAGCTGATTCTCATTCACAAAGCCACTGGCCTTCATAAGGAGTAGGGTATCGATCCTACCCTCCATGTACTCCTCCATAAAATAGACCCATTCTTCCTCCGACAGGCGCTCATAGGACAGGGGTTTATGTTCCTTCCTCTGCTGAGTGATTGTGTTTTTTTCCTTCTCTTCCTTCTCAATCCTCTGCAAAATCTCATAGATCTGGGAAGGTCTGGCTGCTACAATATCAATATTTAAGCCCAGCGCTTCCTTTAGGGCCAGGATGGCTCCATTATTGAAGGGATCACCGCAGGCAACCATCATCTTTCCGTCGGTCCGATATCCCATGGGCAAGGCCTGTAAGGCTCTGGCCTTATTAATACTCATCATGGTCAGCCAGCTGCTATCGTAGATTTTGTCTGTCTGCAATTCATAATAAGAGAGATTATGCTGGGCGGCTAAGGTACTATAAAGAATCGTCTCATCAATAAATCCCAGTGCAATTAAGCTGTCCCCCAGCTTGCAGCCAATCCGCTTCTGATAGTATAAACCGGTTTCCAGCTCCTGAGGCTGTAAAAGTCCCCGCTCCACAAGAAGCTTCCCTAACTGGGGCTTATCAAGCATCGTATCTTTTACTCTGGGATCATGGATATAGGTCATATTTTCAGTCAGAACAAAATATTTGCCCAATCTGGAATCATGGATTACTCTTGTATGCAAGTCTATTGCAAGCTTCACAAGATCCTCCAGGGATTTTATTCCGACGCTTAGCTTACTGCAGTTTTCAATACTTCCATCTGTAATCCATTCCAGGTAATTACTATGGTCCAGCGGTTTTCTTACGTTTCTCCTAAGAAATGGATTGATTTGAGCATTCTTCATGTTATTCACTCAACCTTTCCGCGTTTTTCCAATGTCGTATAAACTCTCCAAATTAATTTAAATCGATTTATTTAATCGTAATATTCTACGGGCTGCTTTAATCAGCGGCCTGTAGAGCATTCCTTCCATTTCTTTTTTCACTGCTTTTAATTCAGACCTGATCTGAATGTTTTGTGGACAATGCTTCTCACACTTACCGCATTCCGTACAAAGGGAGGCATAGCTTGGCTTTTTTGAGATCACCCCCAGGGTCTGGAAATACTTCC
>JAJUHH010000302.1 GCA_029267975.1 Clostridiales bacterium | reverse complement strand
GCAGAGGAGCTTGGAGCAACCGGTTCGGAGGGCTTAGGACAGGCAGTTATGGCCGAATCCCTTAAGATGACCTGCATCGTGGTAGGTACCATACCGATTCTCATTGTTTATCCATGGCTTCAAAAGTACTTTGTGAAGGGTGTCATGCTGGGATCGGTCAAGGGATAGGATACCGGCATTCAATACACTAAAAAAAATAACAGGAGGAAAGTATTATGAAAAAAGGGAAAAAACTAGTCGCGTTATTTCTTGTATTTTTAATGGCCTTTATGGTTGTGGGCTGCAGCAAGAAGACAGACGAAGCAAAAAACGTGTCGGGAGACGACAAAGATACTGGTAAAAGCGCAGAAGAAAGCATTATTGATGAGCAAAAAACAGGTGCCAGTGAATTTCAGACCACCTTTGGCTCAAAGGTTTTTGACAATGTAACCTTAACAGTTGAGGTATTTGATCGAAGCAATGCCCCGGAGGGAAGCACGGTAATCAATAATAAATGGGTTGATTACATTAATGAATGTATGGGGAAGGTAGGAATTAAAGTAGAATTCGTTGCGGTACCGAGATCAGAGGAAGTAAGTAAAATTCAATTGATGATGGCATCCCAGACCGCGCCTGATATTATGCTTAGTTATAGTGCACCGGTAGTTGAAGGCTTTTATAATGACGGAGGTACCGTTGATCTGGCTCCATATGTCGATGCAGCCGATCAGGCACAAAATCTGAAGGAGTATATCGGAGAGGAGTGCTTAAATCTCGGACGTAATGCAGAGAATGCGCTCTGGGCAATACCGGCAAGACGTTCTGTAACCGCACAGAATAATCTATTCCTGCGTAAGGACTGGCTGGATAAGCTTGGAATGCAGATCCCCACCACTGTGGATGAGTTATATAATGTAGTGAAAGCATTTAAGGAGAATAATCCGGAAGGTAGGACAGATGTCGTTGCAAGTTCTTTCTATCCTGATGATATCACTGTTGGAGCATTACCGTTTTTAACCAGTATTTCCGACGCAAAGAGCTATGCCATCAATGCGGGTTCGGCAATGGACTTTCTTTATTCTGATCCCGGAGCAGGTGAATATTTCCGTTGGTTAAATAAGCTTTATAATGAGGGTCTTATGGATCCGGAATATTACGTAAGAACGGATCAAACAAGAAAAGAGGACTTTGTAAGCGGTAGATTAGGAGTTTTCGAATCCAATGTTAGCTACAATGTAGACAGTATGCGAGGAAGTCTCTTACAGGCCTTAAGGCAGAATAATCCTGAAGCGGATGTCATCAGTGTACCTCCTATGAAAAATATTCATGACGGACAGATATATAATATCGGCTATTCCATTAATGGGGCCTATGTATTCATTCCAAATACCTGCAAGAACGTAGAAGCGGCTGTAACCTACCTAGACTGGCTGGCTACAGAGGAGGGTGGCTTTACTCTCTTCCATGGTATGGAAGGAGAACACTTTAACTATGACGCAGAAGGCGTACCTGTAGTCATTGATCCCGTCTATAATGGTACAGACAAGGACTGGATTCGTCACGATTTATTCCTGATAGGCAATCAGGGCTATTATAAGACACCGGAGGAATTTGCAAAGGCAACCTCCAAGGAAGCACCTGGCTATGAGCAATATGTATTGGATAACTACAATAATGCATCTGTTGGTATTGTTCGTAATAGCCCCACCTATACCTCGCCGATTTATACGGAAAAGAATACAGAAATCGGATTACTCAAAGATGAATATCTTGTAAAGCTTATTACCTGTAAGCCGGAGGAATTTGATGCAATCCTGTCCGAATTACTTAAAAAGCTTAAGGATGTTGGTTATGATGAAATTGTAAAGGATCGTACCGATTATTTTAATACCGTCTATGGTAATTAAATATGGATTGCTGCGAATATAAATGTAAGTTGTCGTTTAATTAGTTGGTAAAAGAACAGGAACTTATGCATGTAATAAACTTGCCTTGTTCTTATAGGCAATACATAAAAATGCATAGGTTCCTGCTTCTCTTGATAAATCCTATTAGGAGGCCCTATGTTAGAAAATACAATTATTACAGGCTTTGCAGATGAAATAAACCGAGATATTAAAGTTCAGATACAATTATTAAAGGAACTGGGGATCTCTTATCTGGAATTTCGCAGTGCGAATGGGAAGGGTGTGGCCGACTATACTTTGGAGGAAGCCACTGATCTTAAGATTTTTCTGGATGAAAATGCAATTAAGGTCTCTGCCATCGGATCACCGGTAGGAAAGATAAAAATTACAGATGACTTTGAGCCCCATTATGATATGTATCAGCGAATTGTTGAAATAGCAAAGATTATGGATACTCCATATATCCGAATGTTCAGCTTCTATCCGAAGGAGAAGGGGGACTTTAGGGGATATGAGGATGAGGTATTTCGTCGTATCAGAAAAATGGTGGATTACGCAAAAGAGCAAAAAGTGATTTTACTCCATGAGAATGAAAAGGATATCTACGGAGAAAGTGCAGCAGCCTGCCAAAGTCTTATGAAGGCGTTTTATGGGGATAGCTTTCGCTGTACCTTTGACTTTGCCAATTTTGTACAGAGTAGGCAGGAAACCTCGGAAGCATATCAACTTTTAGCGCCCTATATTGAATATGTTCACATAAAGGATGCCCTATGGGCAGATGGCAGGGTAACGCCTGCGGGAGAAGGGGATGGCAAGCTGAGAGAAATCCTAACACTGCTTCACAAGGACGGCTATCACGGTTTCTTAAGTCTGGAACCTCATTTGGCTGAGTTTGAGGGTCTTAAGAAGCTGGAGCAAAATGCAGCCAAGCGGGATATGACAGATGGAGAAGCAGCCTTTACCATAGCATATGAGGCTCTTATAAAGATATTATAAAGTATTTAACCTTTATAACTATTGCTGACAATACAAGTAATGTCTGTTGTATTATTCTGACAGACAAAAAACATGCATCCCATCAAGCATTGTTTGCCGGACAGATTGTAGATGCCCGGTACCGGTGTGAGGGATGCATGTTTTTCTTTCCTTTCTTTACACAGAATAGTATGGTGATGTTTTCCCCAGATAAGCAGGATGTGTGCTGAAAAATGTATTTTCCTTTAAAAATACATTGCGCTCTTTCTCTGTCATCCCTTCTATTTGGGGCTGGAAGGCTTCGGTCCAAGCACCGAAGTCCATGGCACGTTCCCCTGCATCCTCCGGTTCACTTACTTGTCCGAACACCTTGGAATGCCGGTTTATAACCCGCTTAAAATAACGCTTTCCAGAGCGCACATAAAGAATGTTGCTTTCCAAAACTACTTCATCTGCAGGCAGATCATCCGGTAGGGGCAATATGGTACTCAGATTACCTGATGCCGGAGCGATCTGAATTCCCCACTCCGTTGCCAGATACAGATTGTCTGCAGAATCAGCGCACAGTCCGGATGCTCCCAGCCTTGTAGCCATGGCATTGATATGTATCATGCAGGATAGAGTACGAAGATTGGTAAGACTTCCATCCTCCATAATGGTCATAGCAAATACCTCCCGGCGCATGGCATCCGTTATATAAAGAAAGGCCTGGTCACAAGAGACGCATAATCCTGTGATTTTTCCAAATCCCTCTGCCACCTTTTTATGCTCCCCCTTTTTCCCTTTTGTTAAAAGAAGAATGGCTCCGTCCTCTGCCTTATATGTTCCTGCCGTGGTCCCTGCTACTGCTTCCTTAAGCATCTCACTTTCTGCAATCTCCTGCCACGGGTTATCTTTGCTGACAAACTTGCTCACAGCCTTAGAATACTCACCAACGCTCACCGGATCTTTGTCCCAATTTCTCCAGATCCATTCCATGGCCCTAAGCTGCTCCCTATAGTCTCCCATACCCCAGGTATGTACCTTCCCGTCAAGATACTGAAAGTTATAGTCATAGTTATTCCAGTAGAAACAGCGCATCAAAGATAAAGCAGCCTCGTAGTTGTGGCCCCAGTAACCCAAGCTTTCGTATTTGCCGCTGGATATGTAGGACTTAATGGGTCTTGGTTCGCATTTTGTTACATAATTTACGAGTTCGGCACCACCGGAGAGGGAATGAACACTTGGGCTTGACAGGTAACAGCGGTGGT
>JAJUHH010000301.1 GCA_029267975.1 Clostridiales bacterium | reverse complement strand
GCAGGAGAAGGGCTGACGTTGTCCGGCTGAAATCATTCGACAAGATCGTTCTTGCACTTAGTGCAGAGAAGGTAGGAACAGAAATGGACATATGATAAGGGACGAGCCACCACGGATGGTGGCGAG
Organism: Clostridiales bacterium; assembly: GCA_029267975.1. Lineage (GTDB taxonomy): Bacteria > Bacillota > Clostridia > Lachnospirales > Lachnospiraceae > Mobilitalea. The sequence goes on along the minus strand of JAJUHH010000301.1, from coordinate 3,986 downwards.
AGGTTCATGAAACATGGAGGTTTCTATGAACCGGTCCCGTATCTCTTACAATGCCGATATCCATTTCTGTTTTTACCTTCTCTGTACTTAGTGCAAGAGATCGCAGTCTCTGAATTTCAGAGGACAACTTCAGTCCTTTTCCTGCCCCCGTCCCTTTGTCACCTGTAATAAAATCATATCTACTTCACAGCCTCCAACAGTACCTGCAGCAGCGCATCATTTTGCTTCGGTTCCATAAAGCAGAAGCGTATGAACTTGTTGCTGAGGAAAGGGAAGGTCGAACAGTCTCTGATCATCAGTCCCTTGCGGATGGCAGCCTCAAACAGGTCCATAGAGCTTACCCCCTCCTTCTGTATCTTCACCAGGACAAAGTTTGCCGTGGGTGTAAAGTACTGTATATTTTCACAGGTATCAAGAATCCCACAGATACGCGCACGTTCACCGGCGATCAGGTTACGGGTGGCCTTGATATATTCCTCATCGGTAAACATCAGCTCTCCGGCAATGGCAGCCAGGCTGTTGATGGTCCAGGGATTCTTGCGTTTATTGATTTCCTTTAAAAGATCCTGATTACCGCAGATAGCGTAGCCAAGCCTTAAGCCGGGAGCTGCAAAGAACTTGGAGATGCCGCGCAGGATAATGATGTTGTTATAATAACCGGTTAAGGGGGCGGAAGTAATCTTTAATACATCCTCAGCAAATTCCACATAGGTTTCATCCACCATCACGAAGATGCCTCTTTGCTTGCAGATGTCTAGGATTGTTCGCATATCACTGCGTGTGATGGCTGTGGAGGTAGGATTATTGGGGTTGCAGATGACCAGCAGATCCACATCCTTGGTTAACTCCTCCTGCAGGGAATGGATATCTAATATGAAATTATTCTCTTCCTCCAGGCGGTAATAGCGGGTGATTCCGCCGCCTAAGGTTACTTCCCGTTCATACTCGGAGTAGGTAGGCCCCACAATCAGGGCCATTTTGGGACGTTTGATCTGGATAAAGAGGGAGATCAGCTCAGTGGAGCCATTGCCCACGAGGATATTCTCCACATCGGTGTGTACATATTCTGCAATACATTTGCGAAGGGAGCTGTATTCCCGGTCAGGATAGCTCATGATGGCATCGATCCGTTCTGCCAGGGTGGCCCTAAGCTTCGGCGAGATACCAAGAGGATTAACATTGGCAGAAAAGCTGATGATATCCTCCTTCTTTATTCCGTATACCTTTTCTATGGTCTCAAGATCACTTCCGTGAAAATGATTAGTATGCTTTATCATTGCTTACACAAACCTTTCTACTGGATTTTTTTTGAAGATTGAATTATAATTATCATTATTATAGCGAAATTACATGAAAATGCAATAAACATCGGTGAAGATTACACACAATTTGCTTTTATTTATTATGAGGTGGGATAAATTGAAAGATAAAGTCGAGCGGTTTTCAAAAGGAGATTTTGAATATGAGCTTCCTTTCATTTGTCTGTCAGAGGATGTAATCAGGATAACTGTGGAAGCAGGAAAGATTTTTGAGGGGAGTTTTACGATCAGAAACAGTTCGGAGGGTATCCTGCAAGGAAGGATCTATACCTCCAGCCGTCTGTAAAAAGTGAACAACCCATCTTTATGTGGAGCAGATAATCTGATCATCTATTCTTTTCATGCCACCTACTTAAAGGCAGGAGAGGAATTCACTGGTGATATCAGTATCATCAGTGATTGCGGTGAGCGGGTGATACCTGTTGAGGTGCAGGTGGAAGCCCCCGGGGTGATGACGTCCTTGGGAAAGATCAAGGACTTATTCCAGTTCACTAATCTGGCAAGAACAGACTGGTCGGAGGCCAAGAGAGTCTTTCGACAGGAGAATTTTGAACGTATCTTCCTGTCAGACGAGGAAGAATACCGCCTGATCTATCGCAATCTTCTTAAGAGTGTTTCTACCAGCCAGGCACTGGAGGAATTCCTGATCGCTATCTACAAGAAGTCAAGGATACAGCTTACCCTTGATAAAACCCAGGTGGAATATGAGCTGGAAGATGAGGATATCTGTGATAAGCTGCTTTTGACCAAGGATCATTGGGGATATGCAGAGATCAGGGTTACCACCGATGCCCCCTTTATCAAGCTGGAGCAGAAATTTCTATGGGCAGATCGTTTTATTGGCAATAGCCATCAGATTTTATACACCATTGCAAAAGATCAACTTAGGCATGGGAATAACAGCGGTCATGTGTGGATAAAGACGGCCCATCAGACCCTTCGCGTGGATATCACATGTAAATATAAAACAGATAAGCATACCATATCGGACCGACGCTTGAATCAGAGGTTGGAATTTGCTGTTATGGAGAATTATTTAAATTACAAGCTGGGTAATATGACAGCGGAAGGGTATGGGAAGAAAACCGAAATTATGCTGCTTCGAAGGCAAGAGTATGCAGGCAGCAGACTGGGAGAGTTGCTGCGTACACATCTGGCTATTATGGCTGGGAAACGAAAGCTGGCGGAAGAGCTGTTAAATGATCTGGAAACGGCAGCAGCGATCATGCGCAGACAGGCCCCCTTTGAGTACTGTGTTTATCTGTATCTGAAGGGACTTTATCAGCAGGATGAGGCAACAATGTATCAGTCCGCGGAGGCCCTACGCTTTCATTATTTAAATATTAATAATGACTGGCGGATTCTCTGGTTTTTGCTCGACCTTGACATGGATTATCAGAAGAATGCAGGGGACAAGCTAAGGGATATCAAGGAGCAATTCCACAAGGGCTGTCATAGCCCCCTGCTATATTATGAAGCAGTCCGCATCTATAATGAGGACCCGGTGCTTTTGCGGGAGCTAAATGAGTTTGAACTTCAGGTCATGAATTATGGGATCAAGAAGTCTATAGTAAGTAAGGAGCTTGCCCTTCAATATACTTACCTGTCGGGGAAGCGTAAGAGCTTCCATCCCGTCATCTATCAGGGATTGCGGCATTTATATGACGTATACAAAGAGAATGATACGCTGGCGGCTATCTGCAGCCTTCTCATCAAGGGAGTAAAGAAGGAGGAGAAGTATCATCACTGGTTTCGCCTGGGTGTCGAAGCACAGCTTCGTATTACGGAGCTGTATGAGTACTATATGTATACAATCAGCTTTGAGGAAGGTGAGCCTATCGCCCAGCCGGTATTATTGTATTTTATTTATAACAGCAGCTTAAGTGACAGGAAGAAAGCCTTTTTATATGCCAATATTGTGAAACATAAGGAGAAGAACGAAGCAATCTACCGTACCTATTATAAACGGATGGAGGTATTTGCTTCCAAGATGCTGGAGGCGCATATCATCAACAGAGATCTTGCGGTATTGTACCGGGAGTTTATTCCCAGGAATTCCCTTAGCCCGGAACAGGCCAAGCACCTGCCTTATATCATGTACCGCCATGAGATCAGCTGCTCTAATCCCAATATTGTCAGTGTGACGGTAGTACATAAAGAATTGGGTATGGAAGAAAGTCAAAATCAGGGGAATGCCCAGATCAATCTCTTTACGGAGGATGCCTATATCATTCTTACTGACTCCTTTGGCAACCGCTATGTGGAAACCGTGGAATATGAGCTGACACCATACTTAAAGGCCGAGGATTATGAAGCTGGCTGCCTGGACTATAGTAATCATCCCATGCTGCTGATGCATCTCTTTGACCGCTACCAGCGCAACCGTATCTTAAATGAAGCTGCAATCAAACTTCGCCGTAAGGTCATGGAGCTGGAAACACTATCCCCAGAATGCCGCAATGCCTGTTGCTGCACCTTGATCGATTATTACTATGAGAATTACGACGATGAGCAGTTAGAATATTATCTTGATTTGCTGGATCTGCAGGAACTCGCCTTCCATGACCGTTTAAAATACCTGGAGACCATGCTTGTACGGGGACCATATAAGAAAGCTCTGGAGGCTCTGGAGGTCTTCGGCTATGAGTATCTTAGCATCGGCCTGCT
>JAJUHH010000300.1 GCA_029267975.1 Clostridiales bacterium | reverse complement strand
GGAAAGGCGACCATGTCTGGATGGTGATATCATTGAGGCGGCAGAAATCCAGGACACTGCCATCTCGGTTGATTGCTGCATCATCAAGCATATTTACATGGATGCCTGTAGAGATCATGGTTGCATTGGTAATGCTTAACTGCAGCTGATTGGCAACGATCGGCTGCTTCACATATTTCTTTAGCAGCTGAATCTGCATGGGATTCTGATTGGACACACCGAAGTTGCGAACCTTACCGCTTGCAGCAAGCTCATCAAAAGCCTCCGCCACCTCTTCGGGCTCCACCAGGGCATCCGGCCGATGCAGCAGCAGTACATCCAGATAATCCGTCCTTAGCCTCTTTAATATTCCATCCACAGAAGCTAAGATATGTTCCTTGGAAAAATCAAACATGCCTTTGCGGATACCGCATTTTGACTGAAGAAAGATCTTTTCACGAACACTGCTGTTCATATGAATGGCATCTGCAAAGATTTCTTCGCAGGTTCCTCCTCCGTAAATATCTGCATGGTCAAAGAAATTCGCACCCTGCTCCAGGGCTGTTTGTACAAACTTCTCTGCCTCAGATTTATCTAGCCCATTAATTCGCATACAACCAACTGCGATTGCAGGTACTGTAAGATTTGACTGTCCTAATTGAATTGTTCTCATATTAACCTCCATTTCAACGCATTTTTTGCAATACCTATTGCTTCATCTCTGTTCATATCTTCTGTTCATATCTTCTGTTCGTATATCTTCTTATATCTCTTATATCTTCTTATACCTTCTTATATCTTCTTATACCTTTTCCTGACTTCAATATCCAGCATCTGCTATTATATCTTAGATCCTTCTACCATTTCTCTTTGATTCTTATATTTTTCTTTTATAATCCTTCTATGTTTTGTTCTATGCTTCTGTCTTCGTTTCTTTCTTTTGTTCTGCCCTCTTCTCTCTCTTCTTTTGCGCCTTTTCCTCAGCCCACTGTTTATTCTGCTCTACTCGATAATGCACAATCTCCTGAATAAGTTCGCAAGGCAAGGGGGCTGTTAAGGGGAATTGAATCGCTCCCTTTGAGGTATGGTAGCCGGCCAGCTGATCCATAAACTTCTCAACACCCTCCGGGCTGGGATAAAAGCCAATGTGTTTTGAAAATGCAGCAAAATGAACCAGGTTTCCTTCCAGGTCATAAGTCGGCATCTGATAGCTGATCTTTTCTTTGGCTTCCGGTGCCGCCTCCTGAATAAGCTTGCGAAGCAGCCTCAGCTTGTCCTGAACCTCTTCGGGAAACAGTTTAATATATTCATCAACCGTATGAAACTCCTGCTTATTATTCTCCATTTGATCTCCTTTCCGCATAGGAATACCTTTGCAGCTCATAGCTCACATGGTTAGCTTACACCTTACACCATGTAAATTATACCACTGCAGCTACATAAAATATAGTCAAATCTAAGCCTTGCTATCACAAGTATACGATATACCATCTGAGATAGATTACTACAAAGAGACCCTGTTTCATTACGTAAGACAAGTAGAAAGGGGCAGTTGCTCTAAAGACTCAACGCCCTTATATTAGGGATGTTTATCGCACTTAATGTTTACATGAATAGAGTTGACGATCAATCCATAAAGAGATCGTTTGCCGCCATCAGTACTTAGGTTGTGGCAGATGCCTTTATCTGTCACAACCTTATGTACTGCTATGTGCGGCAATCGAGTGAGAACGTATCTCTGTTGGATTGATCGTCACACTCTATTCTTTTTATGACTAATGCGATAAACATCCCTAACATAAAGGGCGCTGTACTTTAGTGCGACAGCCCCCTTTATACCCTACCTATTTCAACACTCTCTTCTTTCCAACCTTCTTATACTTCCTTCGTTCCGACTGGCCCTTCTGCGGTTTCAATAAGTTCCTCAGTGTATTCTTTAATTTCTTCCGATGATAGTTCAAAATCAGCTTTCTGATCCATGTCCTGATCCGCTTCTTCAAGCTCCCCATCAGCCTCCTTTTCACAAGCCACACTGCAAAAGCGGCAATTACTGCAGCCTTGCTTTTGCTTCCACAACCTGTCAGCGGTATGCCTCCACTGGTCGGCTGTTTCCTCGCATTTTTTTGCCAGGTCGTTTACATCCTCCGGATTCATCAGATCTGTGGATTTTGCACCGGAAGCCTGCACCATCTCCTTTAGGCACTCCGGATTATCCAGTAAGGGGCATGGCCGCAGGTGGTTGCAGTTGAAGGGCTGATGTTTATAATATTGTTGAAATAAAGGTCCCTGAAGCGCATCAAGTATCGTTGATTTATAAATATTGGTATCCGAATAATGAACGAAGGCACAAGGCTCAATATCACCTGCAGCGTTAATATGGAGGTATCTTCTGCCTCCGGCAATACATCCGCCCACATATTCCCCATCATTCCAGAAATCAATGAGAAAGATTGGCTTTGTCTGCCGGAAATAATGAACCTGACGGCACATGTACTCTCGTTGATCTGCAGTCACCATAAGCTCGGGAACAGCATCGACTCCAACCGGAATATAGGTAAAGAACCATACGAACTTCGCACCTTTATCGATCAGGTCATCGATGAAGGCCTCGCTGCCAATGGTCTCTGTATTCTGCCGGGTATAGCAGCAGGAAGCACCAAAGGCAAGTTTTTTCTCTTTCAGTATTTCCATAGCGCGAATTACTGCTTTGTAGGTTCCCTTCCCTCGGCGGGCATCCGTCTCCTCCTCAAAGCCTTCAATACTGATGGCCGGGATGAAATTCTTCACCCGAAGCATCTCCTTAGCAAAGGCTTCATCGATCAGCGTCCCATTGGTATAGGCGGTAAAAATGCAGTCACTATGCTTTTCGCAAAGCTTTATGATATCTTTCTTTCGTACCAGAGGTTCGCCGCCGGAATAAGCGTACAGATGTACTCCCATTGCCTTTCCCTGCTCAATGATATTATCCAGTGTTTCATAGTTCATGGATTGCTTCTTGCCGTATTGTGCCGCCCAACATCCTGTGCAATGTAGATTACAGGCTGAGGTGGGATCCATCAAGATAGCAAAGGGTATATTACAGTCATATTCCTTTTTTAATCGATTATGTTTTTTGCCTGCTAACAGTGTTGCATGAAAGATAAAGTTCCGGAAAAATGTCTTTCTTACCCCTGGATCGATTTCCTCCCACAAGCTAAGTATGAATTTGTGCCAATGATCATCTTCGTTATTCACTATCTTGCGGATGACGTCTCGCTGTGCTTTGATATTACCCTTTCTGTCCAATTTATCAACCAGCTTCACTATTTTGGGCATCCGCTTCTTGGGGTCATGGTCCAGATAATCATACGCCAGGTTCACTGCTGCAGATAATATTCTCTCTTTTATCACTTCGATTACCTCTTTACAGGCCTAGTTTAGGCATTCTTATAATTAATTTATGAAATGGCCTAGCTGTACGTTCATATCCTGCGCAAAGCGTATCGTTTTATCTTACCCAATCTTTCATCCATAAATTATTAACTCTGTTTACTGACTTTATTACCTGTAATCACCCTTACAAGGAGCATTTCAGCCAGAAGCAGGCATATATTCAAGAGCAGCGGAAGTACCCGGCTTAGCTGTGACAGCTGCCCTGCAATTGCTCCTACCGGTATACTAATCAGTAGAATCATTGCCGTAATCAGACTATTCACTCTTGCTCTCTCTTTACTAGGAATGGTTACAGACATAATGGATTCACATAAAGGACCTAGTACAGCTAGTGCGACTGCTTCACAGATAGCTGAGAAAAATACCGCTATAATCATAGTCCTACCAAGGGGTAGACATAGAATTAAAACAACTAGTCCTAAAAGGTGTGTCCCAAGGGCTATAAGAAGAGGCCTCCTCACCGAATGCATATGTATATGAGGGGTTACGAATAAATATACCACGATTGTCATAGCAGCTTTCACAAATGGAATTAGCGAGAGTAAGGAGGCACTAACCCCATAAGCTGCTGTTACAAACAAGGGCCAAAAAGTTGATTGCGTTATATTAAAGCAGGTGATTAGTGTCATAAGGATAACATATAAAATCAGCCGTGTTTGTCTAAAAGCGCTGATAAATGTCCTCCATCCTCCAAAGGTTAGGGTAAACAGAGAGCTCTTTTTGCACT
>JAJUHH010000299.1 GCA_029267975.1 Clostridiales bacterium | reverse complement strand
TGCTACCGACCACAATCAACTTGTTATGGAATGTTTGAAGAAGGTTGCAAACCGTCATGGCTTAGCCTGCCTGCTTCATGAAAAGCCCTTTGCAGGGGTTAACGGTTCCGGTAAGCACAATAACTGGTCCATGGTATCCGACACCGGAATCAACTTATTAGATCCCGGCAAGACACCTCATGACAACGTACAGTTCCTCTTAGTGCTTGCAGCTGTATTAAAGGCTGTGGATCTGCATGCTGATCTCCTTCGTGTATCCGCAGCAAATCCCGGTAATGATCACAGATTAGGTGCCAATGAGGCTCCGCCGGCAATCATCTCCGTATTCCTTGGTGAACAGCTGGAGGATGTTGTATTGCAGCTGGTTGATACCGGAGAGGCAAAGAGCAGCAAGGAAGGCGGTAAGATGAGCGTTGGTGTTACCACCATTCCTGAGTTTATGAAGGATGCTACCGATAGAAACCGTACCTCACCCTTTGCATTTACAGGCAATAAGTTTGAATTCCGTATGGTTGCTTCATCTGCTTCCATTGGTACCGCTAATACCGTACTTAACACCATCGTTGCAGATGCGCTCAAAGAGATGGCTGACGAGCTTGAACAGGCAAGTGATTTTGAGACAGCGGCACATGATTTGATTAAGAGAACCTTAAAAGAGCATCAGAGAATCATCTTCAATGGCAACGGTTATTCCGAGGATTGGGTAAAGGAAGCTGAGAGAAGAGGTCTTCCTAATCTGAAGTCCATGGTAGAGGCAATTCCTGCCTTAGTAACTGATAAGGCAATTGAGCTCTTTGAGAGACATCATGTATTATCATCCGTTGAGCTTCATTCCCGTGCGGAGATTATGTATGAGACCTATGCAAAGGCAATCAATATTGAAGCAAGAACCATGATTTCCATGGCAGGAGTGAAGTATATCCCTGCAGTCATCAGTTATACCAAGAAGCTTGCAGATTCCATCATAGCAGTGAAGGCAGCGGTAGCAGATGCTGATACCAGCGTTCAAAGCAGCTTATTAAAGGAAATCTCATCTCTTCTGGCAAAAGCACAGGCAGCTTTAAAGAAGCTGGAGGAGGTTACTGACCAAGCAGCAGAAATCGCTGATGTAAAGGAACAGGCTGGCTTCTATAGAAATACTGTATTCCCGGCTATGTTAGAACTCAGAGCTCCGATTGATGCTCTTGAAGTGCTTGTTGAAAAGGATTTATGGCCGGTACCCACCTATGGTGATCTCTTATTTGAGGTTTAATTGATCAGATAACATCTGAGTTTATTTAGGGAGTGATTGCCTGCACAGTGAATTTGTGCAGCCAATATTAGAATATGTTTGCTATCAGAGAAGGACCGTCCTTGGCTTATGCCCAGGCGGTCTTTTTCTATGGGGAGAAGTTTGTCGGAAAAATTAACTTGACATTCCTCTTCATTTCTTATATATTTTGATTATCAAAATATTTGTAATACAAAATATAAAAGATACTGGGTATTACAAAAGCTAAACAGTATCAGGGGTGAAGGATGAACGAGAAGCTAATTGAAATTAATAAGATGCTGGTTGAGGTTTATGATGATGTAAACCGCATTGAAGAATACTCCATAAAGAAAGGTAATTTTAGTGACTTATCCATAACTGAGATCCATACCATCGATGCCGTTGGTATGTACGGCTCCAAGACCATGTCGGAGATAGCTGCGGAGCTGGATATCACCATGGGTACTTTGACCATCGCTGTAGATAAGCTGATTAAAAAGGGCTATATGGAACGGAGCAGGAGTACACAAGACAGGAGAATTGTCAATGTCAGTCTTACAAAGCGCGGGAAGCTGGCTTATCGAATTCATGAAAAGTTTCATCTGGATATGGTAAAAGCAATTATGCAGGATTTCACATCCCAGGAAGAAGAGGTCCTACTGACTGCGCTGAAGAAGCTGAATGTACATCTGAAAGAAATCTATTCCGGTTCTGATAAGAAGCAAAATGGCTTGTAAAAGGGAATAATAGCAGGAGGACTTCAGGATGAGGCATGTAAAAATAGCGGGCACAGGAAGCTATGTGCCCGAGCATATTGTTACCAATGATGATTTGGCAGGGTTCCTGGATACCAGCGATGAATGGATCGCTTCCAGAACAGGGATAAGAGAGAGAAGGATATCTACCGGAGAGAATACTTCTGATCTGGCAGCTGCAGCAGCGCAGAGAGCGCTGGAGGATGCAGGGGTCAAGGCGGAGGAGCTGGATCTCATCCTATGTGCCACCATATCACCTGACTGCTTTATGCCCTCTGTGGCTTGTATGGTTCAGGAGAGAATAGGAGCAAGTAAGGCAGCAGCCTTTGACTTGGTGGCAGCCTGCAGCGGATTGGTCTATGGTATGGCAACTGCAGCAGCCTTTATAGAGAGTGGAATGTATCGCACAATTCTGGTAATCGGTGCTGAGACCTTATCCAAGACAGTGGATTGGACAGATCGTGCCACCTGCGTTCTCTTTGGAGATGGTGCAGGCGCAGTGGTGCTAACACCTAGCGAGAGACGGACAGGGATTTTAGCAAGCTATCTGGTCAGTGACGGTGGTAAGCAGGATTATCTTACTTTACCGGCTTTGCCTTTGAATAATTCATTTATGGTGAAGAAGGATGAGCATCAGCCGGAGCAAAGCTCCATACTCTCTATGAAGGGACAGGACGTATTCAAATTCGCGGTACGCAGTGTAGTGGATCAGACGAAAACCTTGCTTACCAAGGCTGCCCTCACCGAAGAGGATATCAGGTATGTGGTATTGCACCAGGCCAACAGCCGTATTATAGAGCAGTCTGCAAAATCCTCAGGGATCTCTCAGGAGAAGTTCTTCCTTAATCTTGACAGGTATGGGAATACTTCAGCGGCATCCATCGGCATTGCACTGGATGAACTGTCCCGAAAGGGTATGCTTTCTGACGGAGATAAGCTCCTGCTCATTGGTTTTGGCGGAGGTATGACCAGCGGAGGAATATTGCTGGAGTGGAGCAGGTAAGATACGGATGAGAAACGAAAGAGATATCAACAGGAAACATATTGGAATTAAAGGACTTGTCCTTTAATGATAGATTGCCGCCTTTAACTTAGGCGGTTGGAACAAGAAGAACATTAAAAGCATGATAAAAAGGAGGATATCCTCGTTGCAGCGGCTTATACAAGAAAGAGTAAGAAGACGCTTGAGTTGAGGATGAATACAAAGATGGATTTCAATAAGATTAAAGAAGTGGTAGCAGAGCAGTTAGGAGTAGATGCAGCGGAGCTGAAGGCAGAGACTTCCCTGAAGGATGATTTAAATGCGGATTCCCTGGATCTGTTCCAGATTATTATGTCCTTAGAAGAAGAATTCGGGATTGAAATCCCTACCGAGGATACTGAGAATATCGGTACCATCGGCGATATTGAGAACTACTTAAACAGCAGAAAAGAAGCAGAAGCATAATTAGCAGAATAAGCAGCTCTCAACATGGGAGGAAGGTAAATGATGAAATCCAGAGTATGCGATTTATTAATGATAGAATACCCTATTTTTCAGGGAGCAATGGCCAGAATATCAGATGCATCCCTGGCGGCCGCAGTGTCGGAAGCAGGAGGCTTAGGGATTATCGCCGGAGGGACAGCACCGGTTGATTTTATCCGTGCTGAGGTTAGAAAGGCTAAGGAGCTGACAAAGAAACCCTTTGGTGTGAACATAATGCTTCTCAGTGAATTTGCAGACGATATGGCCAAAATGGTCTGTGAGGAAGGGGTTAAGGTTGTTACCACCGGCGCCGGAGCTCCGGGAAAATACATGGAGATGTGGAAGGCCCACGACATCAAGGTAATTCCGGTGGTACCCTCCGTTGCGATTGCAAAGCGGATGGTAAGAAGCGGTGCGAATGCGATCATAGCAGAAGGCACAGAATCCGGAGGCCATGTGGGTGAGCTGACAACCATGGTCTTAGTTCCCCAGGTGGTAGATGCAGTGGGAGCTGAGGTTCCGGTAATCGCAGCAGGTGGAATTGGTGACGGCAGAGGCATTGCGGCAGCATTTATGCTTGGTGCGGATGCGGTCCAGGTAGGCACACGATTTCTGGCTGCCTATGAATGTACGGTACACCCCAATTATAAACAGAAGATTCTATCT
>JAJUHH010000298.1 GCA_029267975.1 Clostridiales bacterium | reverse complement strand
CGAATTCGGTGGCAGAAGAATAAAGCGGTCTGTTATTATTGATGTCAGCAGCATCAAGTTTTGTACACCTGAAATGCTTGATAAGTACAGGAAGATTCATTATCTCAAAGATTACATTGAAGAAAAGGAAGAAGAACTGAAAAAATATAATAAAAAATTCACCGGAGAGGAAGAATTGGATATCAATAAAAGGCAGCTCACCAATATAGGAACCTTCCGGATCTATATCGAACGTTACCTTATAGATAATCCAAGGCTCCATCCGGGTACCCAGATGGTGAGGCAGCTTCCCCAGGAAGCCAATGGACTGCCTTTGGAAATTTATGTGTTTACCGACGATACGAAATGGGAGAATTATGAACGGATCCAGGCAGATATCTTTGACCATATCTTTGCCGTTGCCAGGGAATTTGATCTGAGAATATCTCAGAACCCTACAGGTTATGATATGCAAAATGCAAGAAGGTAAATATAAAGATGTAAACATAGAGAACGCAAGAAGGTAAATATATAGAGCGAAAGTAGGGTAAGATTGTCCTAAATAGTAGAAGCAGGAGTCACCAGAACTCCTGCTTCATACTATTGTGTCTCAATTCTTTTAATGCAAATCTTCATCCTGATAGTGATTAATAACTAGAACTTTACTGTCCAAGACTACCATCTCCCCATCTTCTGGAACAATTTGCGACCTGTAATTCTGAGACGAAATTACAAGTTTTCAATATTCTGTTTTTGGTTGATACGACAGCAACTTATTCGAATTCAGGTATAATACCATCATGCAAGTTAAGTTCTTACGTCGTATCTGATATTATTATGTGAAGATAGATAAATATTATACAGCCATAAGGTTAATAGATGCTGGAAATTAAAGCCACAAAAAGAGTTATTTCAATGCTTCCCAAGATAAGAGTTCGCATGAATATTATCTATAAAATAGTAAAAGCAGGCGTAAACCGGTACGCCTGCCTCTACCAATGATGTCTCATTTTTTAATGCACATATTCAATTTGATAGTGATTAATAACTAGAACTTTACTGTCCAAAAGCTATCATCTCCCAATCTTACAGAACATATGCGGCGTGTAATTCTGAGACGAAATCACATGCTTTCTATATTCTTTTTTTAGATACGACAACAGTAAACTTATTCAAATTCATTCAGGTCTATTGATCATCATGCAAGTTAAGTTCTTTGTCGTATCTGATATTATTATGTGTAATAGGATTAATATTATACCTGTATCTTAAAAATTAAGACAGGAAAAATTGACCAAAAAACTCTTTTACATATAATATCTTTCTTATACCGCGGTCTGCCTTTTTTTGATTACCTTGAGTCGGGTGAATTCTTCCCTTTCCTTTTCCTCCAACGCATTCTGGATTTCTGTAACGAGAGCGGTATAGTAAGGGATCGTGATATTTTTTAAGGCATTGGCCCGCTTCATGGTTTTATTGATGTTGCTAGCCAAACGGTAAGCAGAGTTTTCAATACTGGATAAGCGGATGGTCAAATCCTTCACCTTAACAAAGCGTTTGCTTGCTTCGTCCAGGGATGCCTTTGTCTGAAAGAAGGCATAAGTGGGCTTGTTGACCGTACTATCGTATTCCAACAGAGGACTCTCGGTACCCATGATACTACGCTGCTTAATCTCAATAGAGTTTTCCTCCGGAATGGTATCACATAGCTCCTGCACATTAAGAATACCCATCTCGATATTGGCCTTCTGAAGAGAAAGATAAGCAGAAGAGAAGGTGCTGTCAATCTCTGATTGTACATCCTTTGCCTTATCGATCAGCTCCATCAGTTCGTGCATGAGAATATTTCTTTTTTTATCCATCAGCTCATAACCCTGCTTGGCTAGCTTTAAAGAATTTTTTGCTAAGATTAGATTACCCTTGGTAGGGAAGGTGTTGGGATTCATAGGATCACCTCGTTTCGCTTCCTACATTCGAAGCCTTGTAGTATTTATCAAGTATCTTAGTATCAATTCGGTCAAGCTCTTCCCTGGGAAGCATAGACAATAACTGCCAGCCCAGATCCAGGGTTTGGATAATACTACGATCTTCGATGGGACCCTGGGCAATAAATTCCTGCTCCATAGCAGCGCCAAACTTCAGATATAACTTATCCAAGGGAGATAATTCGTCCTCACCGATAACACTTGCCAGCGCTCTTGCATCACCCACTCTTGCGTAAGAAGAGAAGAGCTGATTGGCAAGATCCTGATGGTCCTCTCTGGTATAGCCTTTGCCGATACCGTCCTTCATCAGACGGGAGAGGGAAGGCAGGATGCTGATGGGAGGATAGATAGCCTTCTGATGCAGGGAACGATCAAGTACAATCTGTCCCTCAGTAATATAACCTGTCAAGTCCGGAATGGGATGGGTGATATCATCATTGGGCATGGTTAGGATGGGGATCTGTGTTACGGAACCGGGACAGTTATGAACGATTCCGGCTCTTTCATACAGGGTTGCAAGCTCACTGTATAAGTAGCCCGGATAACCCTTTCTGCTGGGGATCTCGCCCTTGGAGGAGGATACCTCACGCATGGCCTCCGCAAAGGAGGTCATATCAGTCAGAATAACCAGGATATGCATTCCCTTTTCAAAAGCCAGATATTCTGCGGCGGTTAATGCAACCTTTGGCGTAATCAGACGCTCTACCACAGGATCATTGGCCAGGTTCAGGAACATTACAACGTGGGAGCTGGCACCGCTTTCCTCAAAGGTTCTGCGAAAGAAATCTGCCACGTCATGCTTTACACCCATGGCAGCGAACACAACAGCAAATTCTTCATTGGAGTCCTCGCCAAGAGAAGCCTGCTTAACAATCTGTGCAGCCAACTGGTCGTGGGGAAGACCGTTGCCGGAGAAGATGGGAAGCTTCTGACCACGGATTAGGGTTGTTAAAGCATCAATAGCGGAGATACCGGTTTTAATATAGTTACGGGGATATTCTCTGGCACAGGGATTTAAGGGCTGTCCATTGACATCACGCTTGGTCTCAGCAACAATATTGCCCAGTCCGTCAATGGGCTGGCCCACACCGTTAAATACACGTCCCAGGATCTCAGTAGATAGGGCAATTTCCATGGGATGTCCGGTAAGCTTCGTATGGGTATTAAAGAGGGACATATCCTCCGTCCCCTGGAATACCTGGATCACTGCTTTATCTTCATATAATTCAACAATTCTGCCTAATTTCTTTTTCTTTCCTTCCACTGTGAGCTCAACAATCTCATCGAAGGAAGCATCACGAACACCCTCAAGAACGATGAGAGGGCCGTTGATTTCACTAAGTCCTAAATATTCAATCGACATATTTTCCTCCTATTTTCAGCAAGGGTTGTAAAACCCTCGCCCATCCTTCTTAAGCGTTTCTGGCCATGATATCATCATAGAACTGATCGATCAAGGCTTTATATTCATCAAACTTATACAACTCATCATTTGCCACATCATACTTAATACTGATAACCTTGTCGAACACATTGCTTTCCTTCAATATAGACATTGGCATATTGCGGTCGATCAGCTGTTTGGATTTATGATAGAGATAGAGAATGGTCTGCATCATCTTCAGCTGCTTAATCATAGGTACATAAGTATCGGAAGGGTGGTAAGCATTCTGTTGTACAAAGCCGAGACGGATGACCCTGGCAATTTCCAGTACAAGCTTTTGATCATCCGGAAGAACATCGGCACCAATCAGCTTTACGATCTCATTTAACTGACTTTCCTGGGTCAGTATGCTGAGAATTTGATTACGGCACTCCACAAAGTCCTCGCCTACATTCTTAATATACCAGGGAGCCAGGTCGTTTAGATACTCACTATAGCTGGTCAGCCACTGGATTGCAGGGAAATGTCTTGCATAAGCAAGTGATTTATCAAGAGCCCAGAAGCAGCGCACGAAACGCTTGGTATTCTGGGTAACTGGTTCGGAAAAGTCACCGCCCTGAGGAGATACCGCTCCGATGATGGATACGCTGCCCTCAGTCCAGTTTAAGTTCTGCATGAAGCCGGCTCTCTCATAGAAGGCGGATAATCTTGAGGCTAGATAAGCCGGGAAACCTTCCTCGGCGGGCATTTCCTCCAGACGTCCGGATAACTCACGAAGGGCCTCAGCCCAACGGGAGGTGG
>JAJUHH010000297.1 GCA_029267975.1 Clostridiales bacterium | reverse complement strand
TCTGTATTTTATGAATGAGCTCCTGTACACTTAAATACCCCATATTAAACTCATTTTCAAATACGATGGATTCAATCAATCCATAATCAAGATAATGCACGATCTTATTGGTACTGCCAATTCCATACAAATGCGCACTGCTGCCAACCGCTTGAACCGCATCAATCAATGCTTCCAGGCTTTGATCGTCCAGTGCTACCAATACATCCGCGGGATGCCTCACAAGCTGTGTCTGTAAAAATGTTGATAGGTCGGTGTCCTCGCTGCTCCGCTCCCATTTGGTGATCTGGCTGTCCGTATACTGAAGACTGTCCAGAAACCCTTCATATCTGGCTTTCACACTGTCCCTTTCCAGATGATCCACAAGAACTGCCACTGATTTCTCCTGATTACTTCCCAGATATACACTTCTGCCCAGATTGAGTCCCATGCTGTAATTGTCTGCCCCGATATAGGTTAAGCTTCCCCTCTTGCTGATTCCCGTTTCCACCAGAACAATGGGAACCGTCTTGGCTAATTCCCTAACCTGTTCCGACATTCCTGCGCTGTCCACAGCGGCCAGGATGATTCCCTGGGCTCCGTTGGCCAATTCACGTTCAATCAGGGCAATCTGCTCCTCTGCTCCGTCCTCCTCCTGGGTTGTCACCAGATTTACTTCCAAATTAAAATCCATTGCTCCCTGATCGAAGCCCTGCTTCATGGTAGACCAGCGGTCTACCCCGGAGCTGTATACAATGGCGGATAATTTCACCGGTTCGCTCTTTTGATAGGAATCAGTAAAGTAATAATAGCTGCTGACTCCAAGTACGCTCAGCAGTAGGATAAGGATAGACACAGCGATCAGGATTCGATGCTTATTTTTCATGGCCTGCCTCCTTATCAAGTTCCGCCTGGGTTATCTTAGGCAAATGGATGTGAACCGTGGTCCCTTCATCCAGCTCACTTTCGATTTCCAGACCATATTTCTTACCAAAGTACAGTTGTATTCTCTGATGGACATTACTCAGTCCGATACCGGAGCCCTTCTTGTGAACCCGGTTTTCATCTGTCAGTACATAATCCAGAGACTGCTCCGGCATACCCATGCCATTGTCCGATACGTCGATATAAATGTCGCCATCCTTAATATAGCCCCTAACCTTAATCTCGCCTTCTCCATCCATATATTCCAGTCCGTGATAAATAGCATTTTCAAGGAGCGGCTGGACGATCAGCTTGATGGTGCAGCATTCAAAAATCTCAGGATTAATGTCTATCTCAACCGAAAAGCGGTTCTTATAACGGATCTTCTGTATATGAAGGTAATTCTGAGCATGCTCAATCTCTTCCCGGATGGTAATAATATTCTTTCCCTTACTCAGGCTGATGCGGAACAGGTGCGCCAGAGCAGTTACCATGGAGATTGCCTCCTTATAACGCTCACTTTCAACCATCCATACGATCGAATCAAGGGTATTATATAAGAAGTGAGGGTTAATCTGTGCCTGCAGGGCATCAAATTCACTCTTTCGCTTCTTTTCCTGCTCTATCACGATCTCATCCATCAGAAGATGCATTTGCCTCACCATGGAGGTAATGGTCCTTCCCAGGTGCCTGATCTCATAGGAACCGCCGATATAAATATTCAGATCCAGATTGCCATACTCCAGCTCCTTCACAGAATCATCCAGTTTCTTAATGGGATTACCAATCAGATAGGATACAAACTGGTTTGCGAAGAAGATCAGCAGTACTGTCAGGGAAAGGATGATACCTGTGAAGAAGCGCATCTGGATGTAGCCCATATAAAATTCATTGGTGGGCGTTACATTGATGATCTTCCAGCCTGTATAACCTACCGTACGCACGGTAACCATGCGCTTCTCCCCCTGATAGGTCTCCTCATGGGTACCATCAGTATAGGTAGCAGCCAGCTTATTATTCTCATGCAAAATATTTGAATTGATGAGATTCTGCTTGGGATGATAAATGATCTCGCCACTTGAGTCCACCAGATAGACATAACCGCTGCTGCTGGAATTCACCTGGGTGAAGATCTGCTGGATACCGCTGTAATTCATGTCAACCAGCAAGATTCCTCTGCTGATATCACCCCCGCTGGTAAGCTCAACTACCCTTGACAGGGAAATTACCCAGTGATAGTTAAAGCTGCTGTCATTAAACAGATTCTGCACATGAGGGATAGAAAAATGCAGGTTCTCAATCTCCTGATTTGCACTTACGAACCAGCTCTGGCCGGTAACATCAAGCCCACTCTTCATACTGTTAATGGGGGTAGCTGCAACCAGGGCCCCATTCTCCTGAAAGCATACAATACTTACAAGGTTGTCCTTATTTGCTTCATACAGAATGTTCATTTCCTTATCCAGGGTATCCGTCATCAAATCCGTCTTCTTGATCACACTATAATACATGGAGTTGGAAATGCGCATCATATTGCGCAGATAGGCATTCAGATTCATGTTCACCTGATTAATCAGCTGTTCATTATTGCTGACGATCAGTTCCTTAGTTGAGGACGCATAACGGGTATACACCATAAAGCCGCTTAAGCCCATTCCTATCAGCGCAACAATAGAAAAGGACAGGGATAAGGTAAACTGTATGGTTTTACGCCTGAAATAACGAAGAATCTTATGCAGGAAATTCATAATTCTGGATTTCATCTGTATTGTAACCTCTCTCATGGCTCACAAGCTCTTTGTGAGATGTCTTATACGATCTTGCGGTAATTGGAGGGGGATACCCCATAATACTTTTTAAAGACATAGCTGAAGTAATTGGGTTCGGTATAGCCTACCATGGTTGAGATATTATAGCTCTTCTCATCCGTGGTATTTAATAACTGCAAGGCTTTCTCCATTCTGACCTTGGTCAGGTAATTCACGAAGCTCATGCCGGTTTCACGCTTAAACAGGACAGAAAAATACGTTGCGCTTACATTCAGATAATTGCACAAGGTATCTACGGATAATTCACTGTCCCCGTAATGCATATTCAGGTAATCTACCGCCTTATTGATGAGCAGCTTGGCGGAATCGGTCCGCTCCCTGCGGATGGACCCTCTGACCTTAAGACATACCTCCATCAGCCACTCCTTTAAGGCATCCAGGGAAGCAAACTGATAAATCTTCGTATTAATATTAAAGTCCGGGCCAAATATTACATCCATATCCAGCTGATAATTCCGACCCAGCTTAAAAATCTCCGTCATCATTTCCATCAGGGATACCTGATAGAGCTGGAAGGAGTTATTAGAGTTCTTGATGTAGATGATCAGATCCTGTATGGCCTTAACAAGGTCATCTACCTCTCCAAGCTTTATTTCACGCAGAATGTTCTCCGTATACTTGCTGTCCCAGACATTGCTGCTGCCCTCCTGCTTCTCCACATCCTGAATGTAAATTGCCTGATTTGGCTCAAAGAGGATACGGTAGTCGATGGCATTCTTCGCTCCCCGATAGGAATGGCTCAGCTCCATGATATCCTTGCATAAGTATCCAATCCCGGCATTGGTATTCCGTTCCAGGATACGATTGCTGCTTTTACATATCTGATCCATGGAATGGATAAATTCCTTCACCTGATTCTCTTCCTGAAACATGGCAATCACCACAATGGAATCAAGATACAGACAGCTGACAAATTCAAAGCTGTGCTCCAGGTTCTCATCTACGATCTGTTTTAAAGAGAGGGTGAGGAGTCCTGTCTTTCCCAGGATATCTTCCTCTGTGGATGACTTCTTGCTTCCCCTTTCCATGCGGACGATTCCGGCCATGTAATAAGGAGCTTCCATATTAATCCCATAAAAGCCCATTAATTCATGAAGGCGCCTTCTGGATACCCTGTTTTCCAACAAACCAATCAGAAGCTGTTCCTTCATCACAGGAATACTTTCTTCATAATAAGCCCGAAGCCGCTCAATATCCCTCTTGCTATTAATCTCAGTATCAAGCTTCTCCTTCACACGGACGAATACCTCCTTTAGCTCCTCCGCATTAATGGGCTTAAGGATATATTCCTCCACCTCCAGCTTAATGGCTTCCTTGGCATATTCAAAGTCATCAAAGCCGGAGAATATAATCACCTTAATATCCTTGGATATTTGCTTAAGCTTCCTGGAAAGCGTCAACCCGTCCATAAAGGGCATCTTAATATC
>JAJUHH010000296.1 GCA_029267975.1 Clostridiales bacterium | reverse complement strand
TGCAGATTTACAACCTGATTATCCTTGTCACCAATCAACTCTGTATCAACTGAGCTGTCCAATAGCCGGGCACCCTGATGATACTTATATAGATTGAATACATGATAGGTAGGAGTAAGCACCATCCTGGCACCCTCTGTCAGGATTACGGATTGCAGCACATTGACTGTCTGTGCCAGATTAGCCATCTTTACTCTGTCACAGTTTTTGTTAAAGATATTCAGGTTAATACCTGCCACCAAAGCATCCCGCATGGTATTCTGCTGGTAGAGGAAGCCCGGATTGGTGCCGGGTTCAACATCAAACCAATTGCCCCACTCATCAATAATCAAGCCGATCTTCTTCTCCGGATCATACTGATCCATGATAGCACCGTGACGTGCCACCAAAGTCTCCATATAAAGAGTCTTTTTTAAGGTCACATACCAATCATGATCATCAAATTCCGTTGCACTGCCCTTCTTCTGCCAATCACCCGGCACAGTATAATAATGCAGGGACAGACCATCCATAAATCCATGCCAATCCGGATTTGTCTTTCTATATGCGGTCTCAAGTACTTTATCTGTCCATTCGTAATCATCCGCATTCGCACCACAGGCAACCTTATAGATCGGATTTGCATGATCATAGTTGCGAAGATAGGTCTGATATCTGCGGTATTCATTTCCGTAATATTCCGGAGTCATGTTGCCGCCGCAGCCCCAGTTTTCATTACCAACCGCAAAATAATCCACCTTCCAAGGCTCTGGATGTCCGTTCTTAGCACGAAGGTCAGCCATAGGTGATACACCGTCATAGGTTAGATATTCCACCCATTCTGACATCTCCTGCACGGTTCCGCTGCCCATATTACCGTTGATATATGCCTTACAATCCAGCTGACGGCAAAGCTCCATAAATTCATGGGTACCAAAGCTGTTGTCTTCCACAACACCGCCCCAATGGGTATTGATCATCTTCTTTCTGTTTTCCTTGGGACCAATTCCATCCTTCCAATGGTATTCATCCGCAAAACAGCCGCCCGGCCAGCGAAGCACCGGAATCCTAATCTCCTTCAGTGCTTCCACAACATCATTTCTCATTCCATTGGTATTGGGGATCTCGGAATTTTCTCCCACATATAAGCCCCCATAGATACATCTTCCCAAATGTTCGGAAAAATGTCCATAGAGCTCCCGATTAATCTTCCCCTTGGACTTCTTGGGATTTACATACAGCTTAGCCATTTTTTCTTCTCCTTTACCATTATAATATTTAACTATATAGTGTAATATTTAATATATCGCTTAATCTTTACTGTAAATATACTATAAAATCAGGTCTTAGTCAAGCCATTTTGTAGGATTTCGCAATGGAAACAGAACTCTCTTGAATAGATTAATTATTGACTTTAATAATGTGAATTATTATAATAACTGTAATGCTCGGTACAATATGGATAGGAATTAACACCGGCAGGATGGAGGTAGAGAATGCTGTACTTTAAATCGATTCAGGATGCAGAAGAAGTGTTAAAGGCCTTAAGTACGCCAATGCGCTTAAAAATAATGGAAATGATTTATGAAGATGATCAGCTTAGCATGAATGATCTGGCAGAGGCTCTTCAATTAACCAACAGTGCTATCTCCATGCATGTAGGTAAGCTTGAGAAGGCCGGCCTGGTTGAGATTCGTACTACCCCTGGTAAGCGAGGAACCATGAAGATTGTTCGACCAAGCCATGATCGCCTTATGATAGATTTTGCTCCGATCAAAGAGACCCGAAACTTCTATCAGGATGATATTCGCATCGGGTATTTTAACAATTTTCAGATTTATCCCACCTGCGGCTTGGCTACAGGAAAGAAAATCATTGGTGAACTTGATGACAGAAGATATTTTACCTTCCCGGAGCGCTTTGAAGCAGGAATTTTGTGGTTCGGCAGCGGTTATATTGAATATAACCTGCCCAATCATTTGATCGCCGGTCAAACCTTAACAGAACTGCAGATTTCCTTTGAGATTTGCTCGGAATGTCCCGAATATAATGAGAATTATCCCTCAGATATCTATTTTTCAATGAACGGCATATCCTTAGGCATGTGGGTCAGCCCCGGTGACTTTGGAGCAAGAAAGGGCTTCTTAAATCCTCCCTGGTGGCCGGAACGGCTCAATCAATACGGCTTATTAAAGACCCTTATCATTAATTCCGACGGTACCTTTATTGATGGCAGCAATCAGATATCCAAAACCACCATCGAAGATTTAGGAATTGATTATTCCAGTACCATTACCTTCCGATTTGAGGTGCCGAAAGATACAGCTAACTGTGGCGGTATGACCCTATTTGGTGAGGAGTTTGGAGATCATAACCAGGCCATTCGGGTGAAATCCTTTTATATACCTTAACCACCGATGATGGAATAATACCTTCATCTCAGAAAACTGCTTTCAATAATGAATGCTTTTAATAATGTAAGCTTTCAACGATGATTATAAAAAAGAATGATTATCCCATAATTGACTATAGTAAAGGGATAATCATTCTTTCTTTCAATTCATTTAGCAACTTTATCCTTCTCAGAATAGCCCTGCTTCAAATCATCCTGATTAAGATAGTATTGCTTTTATAAACTCCTGCTTCAGCTATTCATAATTTAGATATTAGGATACTGATATTCATATATATTTTTTTACTGATACAGATATTCCTTCGTAAGTGTAATAGATTGCTTATAACGGATATCCCTGGAGGAGCTTCCGATTCTCAGCTCAAATTCTCCCGCTTCTGCTTTAAAGCAATTGCGGTTCACATCATAGTAACCGAAGGCTTCCTGGTCCAGAAGAATTCGAACGATCTTCTCCTCTCCTGCTTTTAAGTTTACCTTATCAAATCCCTTCAGCTCCTGAACCGGGCGATCGACGGATGCCTTTCGATCAGATACATAAAGCTGTACTGTCTCAGCACCATCGCGGCTTCCCACATTACGCACCGGAATGTCTACGGTAACCGTAACATTATCATTATTCTCCCTGACCTCAATCTCCGGCTTACCATATTGAAACTCTGTGTAGGATAAACCATGCCCAAAGCAGAACAGGGGCTCTTTCTGGTAGGTATCATAATAGCGATAACCAACATAAATATCATCGTGATAGGTTAAAATATCCCGTTTTCCGAACTCTCCCAGTACATGGGCAGGTGAATCACTTAAGGCATAGGGGATGGTCTCAGGAAGCTTACCGGAAGGATTGATCTCACCAAAAAGAGCCTCGGCAAGTGCTGTTCCACCTTCCATTCCTGCATACCAGCTCCATACGATTGCCTTCGCCCGATGTGCCCAGGTACTCATCTGAACAGGAGAGCCTGCTAGGATAACAATTACCGTATTGGGATTTACCTTCAATATCTCTTCGATCAGCCTGTCCTGATGATAAGGCAGCAACAGATCACACCGATCCTGTCCTTCAAGGTCATAATCATGATTCAGTCCGCCGATTAGGATTACTTCGTCTACTTCCATAGCCAGTTTTACTGCTTCATTTAATAACTGCTCTTCCTGATATTTCACGTCAGCAGCAGCTTCCTCCTGTCTTCTTAAGCCTTCTTCTCTTTCTTCCGCAGGAATACCCCCATCACCTTCCAGGCTGTGGTGCTGCCAGTTAAGCTCCTCTTCCTGTTTCTTGGGTGGAATATAATAGCCCTGGGCATACCTTACCTCAACATTTCCTCCAAGGGCCTTCTTTATTCCCAGGAGCGGTGTAATTTCATATAAGGCCTTAATCTCTGCACTTCCACCACCATTACTATGGATCATATCAGCATTTCTGCCGATGACCCCTATGGTCTTCAGTTTCTTTTTCTGCAATGGCAAACGATTTTCGTCATTCTTAAGCAGAATTACGGCTTCCCTGGCAGTGGCAAGAAGTGCTTCCCTGTGTTCCGGGGTATTATAGCTTCCGCTAACTCTTTGCTCAGCTTCCTCTCCCAGCATATTCAGTCGCAGCATTGTTCTCAGAATGTTGCGAACCTTTCGATCAATCAATTCTTCCTCAATCTCACCATTACGAACTGCATTGAGGAGAGGCTGTGCCAGATAATATTCTTCAAAGTTAGGTGTGACGGACATTTCAATATCTAGCTCTGATTCTGCCGCCCGCTTTGTATCATGTACCGCGCAC
>JAJUHH010000295.1 GCA_029267975.1 Clostridiales bacterium | reverse complement strand
TCTCATACTGGATGGAGCTGGTATCAATAGAAACCTTGGAGCAATATTTCTTAAATGCATCCGGCAGGAATACGGACCACAATACGGTAAGATTGGGTTCCGGAGCGGGTCCTAAGTTATAGAGAGTATGAAGAATACGGAAGCTGCTCTTTGTTACCAGAGTCCTGCCATCCATTCCCATACCACCGATGGATTCTGTTACCCAGGTAGGATCTCCGGAGAATAAATCATTATACTCAGGAGTACGAAGGAAACGAACCATACGAAGCTTCATAACAAACTGATCCATCAGCTCCTGTACCTCTTCCTCGGTAATCAGGTTGTGTCTTAAATCTCTCTCATAATAGATGTCAAGGAAGGTTGACACCCTGCCAAGGCTCATGGCAGCACCATCCTGCTCCTTAATTGCACCCAAATAAGCAAAGTATGTCCACTGAGTCGCCTCAAAGGAGTTCTTTGCCGGAACACTGATATCAAAGCCATAGGAAGCGGCCATCTCTTTTAACTGCTTTAATGCTGCAATCTGCTCGCTAATTTCTTCTCTTAAACGAATGTCAGGAGATTCAAGGATCGGAATCTCAAGAAGCTTCTTCTCTTCCAGTTTCTGCTCAATTAAGAAATCTACACCATAGAGGGCTACTCTTCTGTAATCACCTATGATACGGCCTCTGCCGTAAGCATCCGGCAAGCCAGTGATAATTCCGGTGTGTCTTGCCTTCTTCATAGCATCGGTATAGGCATCAAATACACCGTCATTATGAGTCTTACGGTTCTCGGAATAAATCTCTTCTGTCTTCTTATCAAGAGTATAGCCGTAGGAGGAAAGGGCCTTCTTAACCACCCTGATACCACCGTTTGGCATAATTCCTCTCTTTAAGGGTTTGTCTGTCTGGAAGCCTACGATAAGCTCCTCGTCTTTATCTATATATCCTGGTCCAAAAGCTGTAATAGTGGATGGCTTTGAGGTTTCCGCATCCAGGATACCCTTAGCGTTCTCCTCCTTCATCAGATTCATAACTTTTTCCCAGAGAGATAATGTTCTCTTTGTTGGACCTGCCAGGAAGGATTCATCTCCTTCATAGGGGGTATAGTTATGCTGAATAAAGCTTCTGACATTAATGTCTGTCATCCAACTGCCCGGTTTAAAATCATACCATTCCTGTCTCATTTTCTTCATCCTTTCCACCGTCTGTTACGGCATGCTTTGTTGGTACATGAGTGACTCCTATGTAATGATAATAATAATGTAAGAAATCACCATTTCCCTCATTTATTACTATTTTTCTTTTAGCTCACTCTAGGTATACCATAGAGAGAATAACATAGCTGTGATTTGAATCACAATAAAAAATTTATTTATTCACAAAAAAAGAACGATATTCTCCATATTGATGAAAAATATCGTTCAAATTAGTACTTTATTATATGAATCCGCTAAAACGCAAAGTAATTCGTTAAAAAATTCACATTTCCTGAAGTTTATGCAAGATTACTGTATCCAACCAGGCTGGCATCCACAGCCTTAGCAGCCTCTCTGCCCTCTCTGATCGCCCATACGACTAAGGATTGGCCGCGGTGCATGTCACCTGCTGTGAATACCTTATCCACATTGGTCTGATACTTGCCAGCCTCTGTCTTTACATTGGTCCTCTGGTCAAGCTCTACTCCAAAGGCCTCTGCCACATAGCTCTGAGCTCCAAGAAAACCTGCTGCGATCAGTACAAGGTCAACCTCTACTTCTGTCTCACTGCCGGGAACCGGTACCATCATCATACGGCCGGAAGCTTCATCCTTTTTACTCTCCAGGCGCACCACTACAGCCTTGCATACATTCCCTTGCTCATCAGCCAGAAACTCCTTTACCGTTGCCTGATACATTCTGGGATCGTCGCCGAAGGCATCTATCGCCTCCTCCTGACCATAATCGGTCTTGCTTACACGGGGCCACTCCGGCCAGGGATTATTCTCCGCTCTGCGATCCGGTGCCTTGGGCATCATCTCAAGCTGCAATACGGATACGGCACCCTGGCGGATGGAGGTACCGACACAGTCGTTACCGGTATCGCCGCCACCGATTACCATAACCTTCTTGCCTTTCGCTGAGATGGTAAAGTGATCGATTTCCTCTACTGTTGTTGTTCCGGCATCCAGAAGATCCTTGGTTGCTGCCTTTAAATAATCCACCGCAAAGTAGATCCCCTTTGCTTCCCTGCCGGGAACCTTAATATCTCTTGGGTTGGATGCACCGCAAGCCAGAATAATTCTGTCGTATTCCTTCTGAAGCTCCTCCACACTGATATTATTGCCCACATCGGCGCCGGTGATGAAGGTAACACCCTCTTCCTTCATGAGATTAACTCTTCTGCTTATGATGTGCTTCTCCAACTTCATATTAGGAATTCCGTACATCAGTAAGCCGCCAATCCTGTCAGAGCGCTCATACACGGTGACATAATGTCCACGTTTATTCAGCTGGTCCGCTGCGGCCAGTCCGGAGGGACCGGAGCCGATGATTGCGATTTTTTTGCCTGTGCGGTGAGTGGGGGGACTTGGCTTTATATAGCCTGCCTCAAAGCTATATTCTGCAATGGCATATTCATTATCTTTAATGGTTACTGCATCCCCGTTTAAGCTGCAGGTACATGCTGCCTCGCAGGGCGCAGGACATACTCTGCCGGTGAACTCCGGAAAATTATTGGTTTTCGTCAGACGTTTCAGCGCCATCTTCATATTTCCCCGGTACAGCAAATCATTCCATTCAGGTATCAGATTGTTTAGCGGACAACCGGAAGCCATGCCTCCGATCATCATGCCTGACTGGCAGAAGGGAACACCGCATTCCATGCAGCGTGCGCCCTGACATTTACGTTCTTCCATAGAAAGGGGCTGATGGAATTCATTAAAATGCTTTACTCTGTCTTTGGGTGACTCTGCGCTGGTCTGCTTTCTGTCATATTCCATAAATCCTGTTGGCTTTCCCATATTATAACCTCCAATCCACTTTCTATTTACTCTTGGTATTTGCGAAGAACGCTTCAATCTGTGCCTGCTCGCTGCTCATACCCTTTTCCTCCATCTGAAGGATGGTCAGCAGCATTCGCTTGTAATCATGAGGCATGATCTTCTTGAACTTAGGCAGGTAAGAATCAAAGTTATCCAGAATCTCCTTACCTTTCTCAGAATTGGTATATTTAACATGCTCAGTGATCATTTCTTTGAGCTCAAGGATATCATACTTCTGATTAACAGCTTCAAAGGAAACCATGCCCTTATTCAGCTTCTTATATAAATCGTTATTCTCATCCAGTACATAAGCAATACCTCCGCTCATACCTGCTGCAAAGTTCTTGCCGGTCTTACCCAGTACCGCCACACGACCGCCTGTCATATACTCACAGCCATGATCGCCGACCCCTTCCACAACAGCAATGGCTCCGGAGTTACGTACGCAGAAGCGCTCTCCCGCCACACCATTCACGAAAGCCTTACCGCTGGTAGCTCCGTACAGGGCCACGTTGCCGATGATGATATTCTCATCTGCCTTGAAGGTAGAGCCCTTGGGAGGATATGCAACCAGCTTGCCGCCGGACAAGCCCTTGCCAAAGTAATCGTTGCTGTCACCTTCCAGTACGATAGTCAGTCCCTTGGGGATAAATGCTCCAAAGCTCTGTCCGCCGCTTCCCTGGGCTTCAATCACATAGGTATCATCCTTCAGGGTAGTTCCATATCTCTTCGTTATCTCAGAGCCCAGAATGGTTCCAAAGGTACGGTCCGTATTGCTGATCTTCACCTTCAGCTTCTGTGCATGCTTATCGTTTAAGTTGAATTTCTTTAAAAGAATCTTCTCATCGATGGTATTCTCCAGGGCAAAGTCATAGGAATGGGCAGGATCATAATGCACTGCTTCCCCTTCCTCGACGAAAGGATTATTCAGTATCGCTGTCAGATCCAGGGTTTTCGCTCTTTCGTCCTGACTGCAGCTATCCTTAACCTTCAGTAAATCCGAGCGACCCACCATCTCATCCAGGGTGCGGAAGCCAAGCTTTGCCATATATTCCCGAAGCTCCTGGGCAACAAAGCGCATGAAGTTCTCCACATATTCCGGCTTACCACTGAATCTCTTGCGAAGCTCAGGGTTCTGGGTCGCAACACCAACAGGACAGGTG
>JAJUHH010000294.1 GCA_029267975.1 Clostridiales bacterium | reverse complement strand
AGAGCATTTTGCCATCGAAAGCACCTCCTTAGGTTTTAATTATAGACCCAATTGGTCCTACAAACATATACATTTTATCAGAAGATGGATTATAATGCAAGCAAAAAATCATGCAAGTTTTATTTCTAGAGATTTTATTTCCCTTTTACAGCTCACTCTCTGCCTGATTTTTCAAAACTTCCTCTACTCTATCATCCACATCGTCCTTCTTCTTAAAGCCCTTGCTAAATTTATTAACAACATCCGGAACCATATCAAGTATCTTGGATACACTGTCCTGATCCTTAATATTAACTACCTTAGAGGAGCCATCCTGTATGACAAGTACGGAGCTGGGGCTGATCTTACCTCCCATACCGCCTCCTGCGTTATTCTTGCTGTTTCCCGCAAATGCACCGGCGGCAACACCAAAAGTAACTTCTACCAAGGGTAAGATTATGGTTCCATCCTCAAATTTGACCGCATCACCAACAACGGTTTTGGTTGTTAAAAAGCTATCCATTCCTTTAAATAAGGATTCAACCGTACTATTGAAATTATTATCTGCCATATTACAATGCCTCCTTTAATATAATAATATTCCTCTGTAATTGCTTAAAGCGCTTATCCATCAGGAGCTTAACCACGATAATAAGAACAGTGAGCATTCTTATCCTGCCTCTCGCCTCGTGCTTTCCTTCCATTCGTTTATTTTGAAAATCCGGTGTGATACGAATCCGATCACCATAAAAGCTATATAATATTCCCATTAATCCAAGTAGCTGCCCGGTTGAACATGGATCACCGGTTCCAAAAATCAGGGTGGAGCGTAATTTTGTAGGCATGATATGTTTGAGTAATCGCTTCACACTATGCCATGTAGCCTGAAATCCTTCCTTATTCATCTCTTCCTGAAGAAAATCATAAATCAAATTCCATCGACGTTTTACGTTTGAAAGCGTTGCCAGGATACCTTTTATCCTATCCTTAAGTTTTATATAAATTTGCTTTATCTTATTGATAATTCTTTGCAGTATTTGAAGCAGCCTGATCAGTAATTGGTAAAGTTTTTTAAAAAAGCTGCCTGCCTGATAGAATACTTTCGGAATGACTTTACGCCGATTTGGCGTCTCTTCGGAACTTTTTTCATTTTTCTCCCTGGCCTTCCCGCTGTCCTCAGTATCCTTTTCCAGTTGTTTCACAAGGGTGCTTTCCGTAGCCAGGCGATCAGGAATGGCTCCCTTCCTCAGGTCCCCCTTCTCTTCCTGATTGAGATTAATTTTCGCTTCCTGTTTGAGATCAATATTTACTTCCGGTTCCAGATCTGCTTTTTCCTCTTTCAGTTCGGTTCTTGCGCTCTCTTTCTCAAGTCGCATACCAATACTCTCTTCATTTGCGTTCTGACTGACAGTAGGCTTATCTTGCTTCTCCTTTGTCTCCAAAGCCCTTCTCTTTTTTTTCTTTCTTACCTTTGCATTTTTCTTCTGAATTTTCTCTTTCTTTTTCTTGGGTCCTTTGGGTTTTAGATTGTCAAAAAGAATAAAACCCAACACCCGCAATCGAATATGAAAAACTCCCTCTATATGGGTTACCTCCGCATGAATCAGATATAACAACCAATGGGCTCGTCCCTTTAGATAAAATGCGTCTCCATGCTCTACCACCAGCCGATACCGTAAGGGTACCAGCAGAACTGTCAGAAGAACGAGGATAAGGAGCCCTAGGATAAGGAGTAAAAGGATCCCAATTATTTTGAAAATCAGTAACAAAATATGAAGCATTCCTTAACTTTAACCGCCTTCCTATGTAAAGTAGGCCCGAACATTAAAAGCACCTGTTTCATTGTAAACCTCCATGATCATTGACTGAACCAGGTCTACTGCTTCCTGCTTCCCCTTTGCCAGCCCCACAATGTGAACCTCTGTATTCTGATAATGAGGAAAGAGGAGTTCGTTCGCTTCAAAGATATCAAAGAGATTATCCGGATGGGATGCAAATGCAATGCAATACACACCAAAAGTAGCTTGTCTGTTACTTATGGATGCAATCGCTTTCTTTTGGATTTTCTTCGCCTTATCACCGACATAAAGGCGGGAAGCCCATGAAATCATCCCTTTTATCCTCCATACAAATATACTTATAACATTAATAAAAGCATTTTCTTACCATAACACTGGCTCCCTCCTGTCAGGCATGGGGCAGCTTGAAGCCTCCTGTAAAGTTATGGTCCTATCGCCGGAAGTATTGCTTGTTCACTGATTAGTATACCACATATTACCAACAATAATACAGCCTATTCCGACATTATTGCATTAATTATCTCCATACAAGCTGCTTTCTCATAGACATCCGTGCAGCGCTCCAGGCTATAGCGAACATAATTCATTACTTCATTATGACTTTTAAAGAATACCGGCATAATATTAATGGTATTGGCAATAACAGCACGGCTAATGGCCTTATCCTGAGCAGCAAATGCTTCTGTCAGTTCTTTCATAAGCGCTGAAGATTCCTTTGCAAGGATTTCTTCATCTACCATAAGCTCCTCAGGCGCATCCTCCAAATCGATAAACAGACTGTTGGATAAGAGCTTTTTACTGAGCAGCAGGATACGCAGCAACTGTTCCAGCATCATGCTTTGGGCAAGTCCCCTATGATTTTGCTCCACCTCAAAAAGCGCATCCTCCAGAAGCGTCAGATCATAGGACAGTTCCTCCTGAACACCTTCCACATCCGCAAAACGGTCCAACTCCTCTAAGGATAATTCCTCCAGGTTCTCGGAGTAGAACAGTTCGTTGGTCTGCCTGATGATAGCTAAGGCTGTCTCAACCGCTTCCTCCTCCTCAGATATCATTCCCGCATAGCTGGAGCATAACAGCATAGCATACACTTCATTGGTAATCTCCTGAAGACCAAGATATACTGTGGATTCCGTCTCCAGCATCAGGCTAGCAGCCTGAAGCAGACTAAGCGCCTTATCAAAGGACCTCTTTGTAATCGTC
The DNA here is from genome assembly GCA_029267975.1 of Clostridiales bacterium. Lineage (GTDB taxonomy): Bacteria > Bacillota > Clostridia > Lachnospirales > Lachnospiraceae > Mobilitalea. Next base: position 1,185 of record JAJUHH010000294.1, on the reverse strand, counting down.
TTATAATCAAATTCGGCTAATTGCTTCATTTTCTTGGCAAGCTCTGGATATGCTATCTCCATTCCTTCTTCTCTGTATAGCATAGCCGAGGTACGGATCATATAAAGATAGGTCTGCAGGGAAGACTGGTCTGAGCCAAGATAAGCATTGATGCTGTCCTGCAGCAGGTCAAAATACTTTTGCTTGGTAATACGGATGGGAAGTTGTCCAATAATCTCACGGATTCTATCATTGATCACAACGTTATCCTCACTTTGGAAGATATATCTCAGGATCTCTCTGGCAAACTCTACTTCATCCACTTGCTCCGGGGTACCTTTGAAACGGTACTCCACACGGTTTAATACATACTCATAAATCTTAAAGATATCCGTGTAAACGGTCAGCATATTCATTCTGCTGCCAAGCTCCTTACGGATCTTGTCTATGGCTGCAATCGCTTTCTCCCTCTCTGCACCTGAGCTGGGCTGAAGGACATGATCTCTGATGATATCATTTAACTGCTTCATGGAGCCCACTGCTGCAGCGCTCCAGGTATTCTCGCTATCCACGTAGCTTTCATAAAAGGTATAGTAATGCAGGGCAAGCCGAACACTTGCATAGGAATAATAATCATTCGCCATTAAATTAAAGAGCTGGGGAATGTTCTCCTGCAGATTTTTTTGACCTATTACATCCTGTACAATATTTTTTACTTTCTTATTCATTCTGTTACCATCCTGTCTTATTAATACGGAGGAAGATGCCTCCCGGCCTTATAACCGATTCGGCCGTTTGTTCGTATTATTCTGCTAATTTAATAATTTTCCATCATTATACCAAAACTTCGGAATAATCGCTACATAAATCCGATGATATTAATAAGTGCTTATTACAGACATAATAAGCACTTGGGTTCTGAGGTTATTTAATTATTTATGAACGGTGTTCAACGAACATGTTCATATATACCCATCGAATATTTATAGATTATTTATGAACATGTTCGTGGGTAAATAAGTGGTCCATACAGTATTCATAATTGCCATCGCATTTCGAGCAGAAGCGGAATTCCAAATGGTCACCGTCTAATTCTGTTCTTCCGCATATAGCGCATTTATGTCTGGTAATCACATTCTTCCCGCGAAACTGGGCAACATTGCCTGTATTTCTGCCTTCGTTCATCTGCCTGCGGTAGGCCGCCTT
>JAJUHH010000293.1 GCA_029267975.1 Clostridiales bacterium | reverse complement strand
GACCTGCTTGCCTATATGATTCGTATTGATAAAAACGGCTACGCCCCGCTGAGTGAATTTTATGAGAAGTTAAATCAATACTGGGCACTCCCTATAAAGAATGCTTCGGATTTCATTACCTTTCGCAATGAAATCTTTGGAGATCTCATCACACCCTATCCGGAAACCATAGAGGTTTTGGAGGCCTTGAAAGGCAGATATAAGCTAGGCATCATCACCAACGGATATTCTCATGTTCAGCGCAGAAAGATTGAGAAGATCGGGGTTGCCTCTTATTTTGATGATATCATCGTATCCGGTGAGGAAGACTTTGCAAAGCCTGATGCGAGAATATTCTTAAAATCCTGTGATCACCTGGGTGTAAAGCCGGAGGAAGCGGTTTATGTGGGGGATTATTATCCCAATGATATCGTAGGTGCCTTAAGCGTTAATATGACCCCCATCTGGATCTGCCAGGATCCGGCAGAGCACCCTGAATATCAGGGATTGCGTGTGAGTAGATTGAAGGATATCCTGCGCTACCTTTGATCCTCCATTCTTCCTGTCATCTGCCCACATTGTCCAGCAGCCATAGAGCCACGCCATCCTGATGATGATAACCAATGATACGGTCTGCCTTCTCCTTGAGCTCCGCCACAGCATTTGCTACAGCAAGCTTGTAGTCACAGGCTTCAAAGAGGGGGAGGTCGTTGCGGTTATCTCCAAAGCATACGATTCTGTCTAAGGACAGATAGGAGCGAAGGTATTTTACTGCATGATATTTGGAGGCGGTGCGGCTGAATATTTCCAGATACCAGAACTCCGGGGAGTAATTATCCTTATAAAAGACGAAGTTTAAATCGGGATTTCCCTCCAGGCTCTGATATAAGGGCTTTAACCTTTCATAGGTATCCATAAGGGAGAAATAAACCAAGGGCTCCTTGGCTAATTCCGTAAAGCTGCCGATCTGTGTAAACTGCTTCTTGTACCTGTCCACACGTTCCTGGTAGAAATCTCTGAGGGCAGGGGTATTTAAATCCTCATAAAAGGTCGACATAATACCGTTTTTTATGGTATAAGCAAAGCCTTTCAAATGATGTTCACTGATTAAGTTCATCAATTGACTTACGCTTTGGGCGGGAAGAACCTCGATTTTAATATATTCCTCCTTTTGAAGATCATAAATACATACCCCATTCATGAGTACCACAGGCAGTTGGATCTGAATATCACGAAGAAGCGGTTTCACAGATGCTATGGTTCTGGCTGTTGCAATACTAAACAGCATGCCCTCATTGATCAACTCATTGATGATCCTTGTGGATTGCTTGGATACCTGTATATTGGGTTGAAGAAGGGTACCGTCTAAGTCAGAGATATAAAGTGTTCTCATAAGCGTTTTGATCCCTTTCATTTATGCCATTTGGATATTAGCTTCAAAGGCTTCATAGGCCTCAATCATTTTATCTGTCCAGGCATCAAATTCCGGATCCTCCAGCTGCAGCTCGGGATGCTTCTCTATATAATCTAAGGTCCTTCTGACCCCCTGATCAAAGCGGACAGTGGCAGTGAAGTCTGGTACCAGACGCTTGAGCTTGCTATTGTCAAATAGGACGGAATGTGTCTTATCCCCTAAGAGACCGCCATACAAATCCGGATTGGCCTTAACTAAGGTGTCCGTTGCTATATGAACGATTTGAGGCTTTTTATCCAGTACACTGCCGATGATCTCATAGATCTGGTTCCAGCTAAGGCTCTCATCGGAAGTGATCTGCAGGGCTTCACCGATAGCATGTATATTGCCCATTAAGCCAATAAAGGCTTTGGCAAAATCAGTATTATGTGTTACTGTCCATAAAGAACTGCCATCCCCATGAATGATGACCTTCTTTCCTTCTTTGATCCGTTTTATGACACTATAGCTGCCTTTCTTCCCATGGATCGCTACAGGAACATGTGCATCTCCATAGGTATGGCTGGGTCTTACAATGGTGATCGGGAAGCCGTTTTTACGGTATTCTTCCATTAAATATTCTTCACAGGCAATCTTATTACGGGAATATTCCCAGAAAGGATTGGCCAGCGGTGTACTTTCTGTGATAAAGGGGCTGGAGAGTGGCTTCTGATAAGCGGAGGCGGAGCTAATGAAAATATATTGCTTTGTTTTGCCTGCAAATAAACGCACATCACGTTTGATTGCTTCCACGTCATAGGCAATAAAGTCTGCAACTACATCAAAGGTAAGACCCTGAAGCTTGTTTTTCACATCCTCTTCCATGTTGATATCTGCTTCAATTACCTTAACCCCCTGAGGAACAAGCTCCGATTTATTGCCGCGATTTAAGAGATACAGTTCAAAGCCACAGCTGGGTGCAAGCCTGGTAATAGCTGTACTGATGGTACCGGTGCCTCCGATAAATAATGCCTTCATAGTTTCTCCTCCTCTGGAAAATATATTCTTATATCTGCGTCATCCAAGGGATGCTTCTCGTAATCCTCTTTCAATAATCCAAAAATATAGTAATCAGTCATGACATTCAGGATCGCTCCATGTTTAATAAAGCCCTCCTGAACAAAGCCTAATTTTTGCGCAACCCGGACAGAACCCTGATTGTCCGCAAAACAGCGCAGTTGGATACGCTTAAGATCCATCAGCGTAAAGGCTGCTTTTAGAACGGCTTGTCCGGCTTCCGGTGCATAACCCTGTCCCCAATAGGCCCGATTAATCCGATAACCAATATCAGCCTGCTGCATTAAGCGAAAGTCATATAAAACAATCTCACCGATCACCTTATGGGTATCTTTTAGCTCCAGGAGCCATGTGAGTTCCCGCTTGGCCCGATATTCCTTCATGGTGGCATTATAATGGTAATCTAATTTTATCTTCTTTTTTGGCCTGTGTCGGCCGTTGATATCCTTTGCCTCATCATATAAGCCCCAGAACCGATATACGCTATAGTCATTGATAAATTCCAGACTGTCTTTCCCATCGGAGGGACTGTCTGTAATCTGTCTTAGAATTAAACGGCTTGTCTCAATTCTGGGTAAGGTTTTAAAGCATACTTCATAGCTCATCTGCATTCTCCTTTCCATAGGATCGGATGAAACAAGTACCGATCGTCGGATATAGCATATATTATCATATATAATCATACAATTAGCAAGCCGAAGAAGAATATAATTCCAGTTTTCGGCGGATCTGTCACAGGAATTGATTTTCAAGCAATATCTTTGTACCAATTCCAATCAGAACGATTCCTCCAATGACTTTCGCACGAAGACCCAGGAGGGAGCCAAAACGTTTGCCGATCTCCACGCCGATGATGCAAAGCACAAAGGTGATCAGCCCAATGAGTGCAGCGGCGGTGAAGATATTGATCTTAAGGGCGGCAATACTTACCCCGGCAGCTAAGGCGTCAATGCTGGTGGCTATTCCCTGCATTATAAGGCTTTTTGCGGAAAACAGATTAGCAAACTCACAGATTTCAAGCTCAGGGGCTTTCCTCCCCTCCTTCTTAGCATCAAACAGCATATTGATCCCGATGGCTGAAAGCAGCAGGAAGGCAACCCAGTGCTGATAGCGGCTGATCAGCTCATAAAAGGACCTGCCAAGACAAAAGCCGATCACGGGCATGAGTGCCTGAAAGAAACCAAAGCTCAAAGCAGTAAAAAAGGCATGCTGTCTTGTGACCTCGCTGTCACACATTCCATCTGTCACAGCTACGGCAAAGGCATCAGCAGACAGACAAAAAGCAAGTAATAGTAAAGTAAAAAACCCCATGGTATCTATCCTTTCACAATGCATTCACAGACAGCGATAAAAAAACCCATGCATGATCAGTCGATCCACCATACATGAGTCCAGTTCCTTCAGGCAAGCCAGATTACATATCCCGAATCAGTCGAATGACTTGTCATATACTTATTGTATGCGAGCAGAATCTATTCTATGTACACCTTTCCTCCAATATAGTTCAGAGCTTTTTAACGAAAATATTATTTTCTACTTGAAGGCTTACATAAATAGGTGCATAATAAGAAATTAGTATTGCTGGTTAACACTAAGGAAAGAGGTTACGTATATGGATTTTTCACTTGCAATAACAGCCTTTCATCAAATTGCTGTTATGTTTTTGCTTATTATTGTGGGATTTGTTTGTTATAAGATCAAATTCCTTGATCAGGAGTTTAACAGAAAGCTTTC
>JAJUHH010000292.1 GCA_029267975.1 Clostridiales bacterium | reverse complement strand
TTCTTGGTAGAACCAACACCCTTTTTATGAGCGAAAAATTGAAGGTTCATTCTTAACATGTTCTACACCTCCTAAAATTCAAAATGCATCCGTATAAGTTACTACTGCTCTTTCACCTGGGTGAGCTTGATATACTTGTTGCTATATTCTTCTTCAATTCCCTGCAAGCCCAAGACTAAGGAGCTTAACAAAAGATTTGAATTATTACTCATGGATGAAAGCAAATGAAATTCTATATAGCCGCCTTTCTCGTCCTGTTCCAATGAGAAGCGGTCAGAAGTAAAATTCTCAATAGAATTTATTGTATTGATCACCAGCGCCGACACCGCCGAACAAACGATATCACTTCCATATTCGGAATAATCAGCATGTCCTGCGAGACGAAACCCCGTAATCAGATTCTCTGCATTCTTGTAAATGGATACGTTAATCATATCACATCGTCCTATTATGCATTGATCTTTTCAATCTTAACCTTGGTATAGGGTTGTCTATGACCATTCTTCTTGTGATATCCAGTCTTTCTCTTGTATCTGAAAACAATAACCTTCTTGTTCTTGCCTTCTTCAACAACAGTTGCAGAAACCTTTGCATTTGCTACAGTAGGGTTACCTACTACTAATTCGCCATTGTTCACTGCAAGTACCTGATCAAAAGTAACAGTTGCTCCAGCCTCTAAACCGAGCTTTTCAACCTTAATGATATCGCCTTCCGCTACCTTGTACTGTTTTCCACCAGTTGCAATAATTGCGTACATCTTGGCACCTCCTATTATCATTACTCGCCAACTGTGGTGTTTGCTCAGCTTCTTCCCGACAGAGAAGGATGCTGACACAAAGCTTATACCTCGTTGTGCGGCACACTAAATTATGCTAGCATAAACGGATGCTTTTGTCAATGTATTTGTTATAATTTATCGCCTTATTCTATATTTTTCAATGATAAGGCTGCTTTTATGCTTCCTTATGCCAGTTATGATTTCTTTTTTAGTCTTTTTCCGTTGATTTCATGTACCGTCAGTTCCAGTACTTCCACCATCTTCACTACCTGCTCCGGAAAAGAAAATTCTTCTCCTCCATGATATTGCTGCATCAGAAGTGACAGGCCCTTAACCTTCTCTTCTTCCGGAAGTGCACGAAGGATACCCCTGCCGCAGACACTTTCATATTCCATGGTGCAGCTGGCATCCTCACGAAACACCAGCCTATGGGAGCAGTCCATGGCAAAGGCCACCTTAGGATTTTTCTTCATGAGCTCCAGCTTTGTACCGTCCTTGGCGCAGTGAAAATATAATTTAAACTGGTTACCGTCAAAGCTGATGCCAAAGTTCAATGGAATCACATAAGGATAGCTGTCGTCATGAAATGCCACATGGCAGGCATCACACTTTTTCATAATTTCATAAATTTCATTTAAATCCGTGATCTCTCTGTCATTTCTTCTCATTGTGCTTTCCCCCTTACAAATACCGCTCATTCTGCTACATCGCATAAGGTAGCTTCAATATAATTTACCAAAGCTTCTCTGGGGATGCAAAGCTGACACCCTCTGACCCCGGCACTGATGGTGATCTCATCATACAGGATTGCCGTCTCATCCATATAGGTAGGGAATTTCTTCTTCATTCCAATGGGGGAGCATCCCCCACGGATATAGCCGGTTGTATTTAGCAGATCCTTTACCGGCAGCATTTCAAGCTTTTTATCACCGATGACAGCGGCTGCCTTCTTCAGGTTCAATTCCAGATTCACCGGGATACAGAATACGACGATCCCCTTTTTCTCTCCTTTGGCAACCAGGGTCTTGAACACCTGTTCCGGCGGCATACCAATCAGCTGGGCTACATGCTCCCCGGCCAGGTTATTTTCATCCACCTCATACTCCAAGGCCCAATAGGGGATACCCGCCTGCTCCAGCAGACGCATTGCATTAGTCTTTACCATGTTGCTTTCTAACCTCTTCCAGCTGTTCATGCAGTGGCTTTCGAACCTTTTTTCTTGTAACCTCCACCAGTCCTAAGGTGGTCATATCCACCAGGGTGGTCTTTACCGGGTCCTTTTTCAGATAGCCCTCCAGCTCCTCCATTAACAGCTCCTTATCCTTCTTTAATTCCATATCAATAAAGTCTATGATGATGATTCCTGACAGATTGCGAAGCCTGATCTGTCTGGCAATCTCCTTGGCGGCTTCCCTGTTAACCTTGAGGAAGGTCTCCTGCACCTGCTTCTTGCCGGCTACTGCCTTCCCTGTATTGACATCGATGACCGTCAAAGCTTCTGTTGGTTGTATCACCAGCGAACCACCGGATTTTAGCCATACAAAGGGACGTACTGCATTCTCCAGTTTCTCATTGATCCCATAGAGATTGGACAGACTTATGAGCGGATCCGAATAAAAGCGAAGCTTGGGAAGATCCTCCGGCTGATAAAGTTCCAGGTATTCCTTCATATTGATATAAAGCTCTTCATCATCGGTGATAAATTCCATCACATCATCTGTATAGCTATCCCGTATATCGCAGATATAATTGGGCGGAGTTTTATAAAGAAGGGAGAAACGACTCTGATGCACCCCATACCTGCGTAGCTCCTCATAGGTTGCTGCCAGCCGCTCCATCTCCGCTACGATTTTCTCCTCGGCAACATAGGCTGCATTGGTTCTGATAATAAAGCCATACTCTGCACGAACATGTGCCTTGGCAATATTCTTAAGCCTGCGGCGCTCTGCTTCATCGTTGATCTTGGAGGACACCCCTACTGCCGGCTTTCCATAGGTTAGAGCCACAAATTTACCGGTAAAATTCAGATTGGCAGAGACCACCGGTGCTTTGGTCTTCACATCCTCCTTGGTCACCTGCACCAAAAGCTCATCCCCGATCCTGATCTTCTCTGCAAGAAGCCCCGCTTCTTCCCTGCGATATTCCTGCGACTTTGCCATGATGGGATATTGATTTTCGCTCATGGAATAATAGCACATCCTGCCATCTGCAATTTCCACGAAGGCGGCATTAATATTCTTTAAAATGTTCTTTACCTTGCCAAGATAGATGTTACCTAGAATTCCAGCCTCCTGAGAGGCATTCAGGGATACCTGCACCATATCCTTGCCTTCAAAGGAAGCAGAAATTATGGTATTTTCATTTTTGGTAATCACTAGCTTACTATCCATTTCTGCTCCTTTCGTTTTTTAAAGTAATCCTGCGTAGAATTTTGTTGCTTTGTGTTCCTCTGCTTTAAGCTAGCTTCCTCTATGATTATCTCTCTACCTGGTCCAGAGCAGCCAGCTTTTTGCTGTCTGCTTTTCTGGTATATACCTCCAGGCGGTGTACCTGCCAGGCGAATTTTTCATAGGCTTGTCCTAAATACTCATAGAAGGCTTCCATTACCAGCTCCGGCTTTAAATTGACTGAGCTACCGGTATCCACCTGCAGATATACCTTGATCCCATTTTCATAGACATCCGCTACACTGGGAGCTTTTCCCCTTCCATGGACACCATTCTTCACTGTCTCTGCCGCCAGCTCCGGGGTTAGGGTTTGGGTTCGTTTATACTCATATTCTTCAGCGTCAAAGGCCGCCAGCGTTATCATTGGCCTGATATTTACCTCCTGCTCACTGGTCTTAGTCTTCTTGCCTATGACAATTTCCTCTTGATTAAGGAAGTCCTGAAAGGCTTTCATAAACTCCTTCTGTGTTGCAATCCCATCGCTAACCTGATAGCCGTCCTTTAAGGACAGCAGATAGTCTGCGGATGCCACCAGTGACATGGCTGTTACATTCTTCTTGTTTTCCTCACGCTCCAAAAGCGGGTGAAAGCCAACCACACGAAAGCCCTCTGTCATGACCTCATTCATTCTGCGCATCATTTCCTCAGGGGAATCACTGGACCGCAGCTCCACATCCACATATTCTGCATCGCTGGTCAGTCCTACCCCAAGAGGGGCTGCAAAGGACATGATCTGATGAGGGCTGAAGCCCTTGGTATATTCATTATCGATCCCTGCCCGGCGAAACATCTTCTGAAAATACCGCATTACATCCAGATGTCCCACAAACTTCATAGAACCGTATTTTTGAAATTTAATTCTTGCTTTCACGCTTATTCTCCATTCTACCAAAACACCTTGTATTTATACTACTTCCGGGATACCTTCCTCAAAGCATACACCGCCGCCAAACTCCTTG
>JAJUHH010000291.1 GCA_029267975.1 Clostridiales bacterium | reverse complement strand
ATTGGTGTTCATGCGGGACTTACAAAGGATGAGATGATCATCCCTTTGATCATTGTGGAAAGAGAGTAGGTACAGTAATCTATGCAGAACAAGCATGGTTAAAAATACAGGAGATTGATGAATCAGCTTGTATGAACCGGCTATTAGCATTAGAGGCTGTTTCAAAGATATGCAACAGCCTCTTTGTGCAGCTATAAGTGGAACGCTGATTACCACTTCTTAAAAGCTGATCTTATTGAAGAATAGTGGGCCAAGATCAGTAGGATTATTACTGGAGACAGGATTACTGCAGCTGCAACGATTGCTATGGAGACGGAGGTCTTCAAAGCGATAAAACCGATGATCGGTCCTCCGATGATTTGCCCCAGTGAGTCCATCTGTCCATAAGTTGATATAACGGTGGCTCTGACTTCCGATTTTATGTTCTTATTTCTCCAGGCTCTATAGATCGGTTCGTTGGTGGTTCTCAGCATATAGAAAACAAGATATGATGATAGTCCTAAGGGAAAGTTTCCGGAGAGGCCAAAGAAAATCATGGCTGCTACCATAAGTACATTAATTAAGATCAGTATCCAGGCACGGTCCGGTTCGCCCGTTTTTTCCATTCTTCTTTTTATATGCTCAACAGCTACTATACTAAGCAGCATAGCAATAGCTTCAATCATTCCAATCCAAACAACAGGCTTAATATTATATAAATCCGGAAAGCCGGTGTCAGTTAAAAAGTGTGTGGTCCAAAGTCGATCGAAGCCTTCGCTGTATAGACCGTAAAGTAAGGCGATCGCCAGCAATATTATTAATAAGGATTTTCCCTTAATAAATCTAATCCCTTCCATAAAGGTATGGCCCATTTGCTGCCAGGAATTTCGGTCTTCTGCAGGAGCAGGAGTAAAATTTGTCTCCTTCATCAGAAAGATAAGCAACACAGATAGGGCTATAAATAAAATCCCACCAAGGATGATTGGAAGGTTTACCATGACAGTTCCAATCAGGGTGCTGCAGATGATACCGATAAAGGAGAATATTTGGCCGATTTGCGTTCCCTTTAAATAGACCGGATCCAGGTTGTTCCCGCCAAGCTCATCTGCGATCCAGGCATCATCCGCTCCACTTGTAAAGGTGTAACCCAGTCCCCAAAGGAGTTGGCTGATGATAACCGTGGCGAAGGAGGGAATAGCTCCTTCGATAATAAAGGCAATGCCAATCAGTGTAATGCCAAGGATTACGGATAGCTTCCTGCTTTTCATATCCGCTACGATTCCTGTCGGTATCTCAAATATAAAACAGGCAGTTTCAAGGACCGTACCTACCAGTACAAGCTGAAAGGGGTTCAATTTTATCATATCTATCCTGTAAATCTGACTTACAGTAAAAACGAAAGAGAAGAAGAGAGAAGCTGCACCTGAATAAATGAAATAAACGGTTGTTTGTGATAATTTTCTATTCATGTAATTCATCCTTTTTTACTTTTACGATAGGGATGTATATGTCCATAACAGAGAATTCCGGATCATGGCATCTTTCATCATAATATTCAAAATCCGGCTTGTTAGAGGCTATTTCATAGCCTGAACCCGGAAACCATTCATACAGGATATAATCCCAGGTACCCAGAATAGCCTTTGCAAAGGCCCTATCATTATCGGCTGCCGGGGGAGTAGTAAATATTGCATAAGTTGCTTCCGGTATTTCTGCCACATAGATTTCAGAGGATGCTTTTTTGTAGTTATCTCCATTCACCCCTAACAGATATTGAAATTCACCTGTTGCCATATTGGGAGGAAAGCATACAGCATATTCCCCGAGCATTGTGGGCTTAATCTCTTCATAAAGCAGCCCTTCCCAATTCTCAAGTTCAAAGCGCTCCCAGAATGCCGGAATTTCCCTTACGTTTCTTCCGCTTTCATGGCTTGTTTCAAACTTATATCCTGCTACCTTAAATGCAGGTTTCGTTACGATCTTGGGTTCCATTACTATGCCATTCCTTAAGTTATATTTTTTATGAAGCATAAGGTCAATCTTCTTAGGTGTTTTATCACTTATATTTGAAATATATTGACTTGGTGAACATCCGAACTCCCTACTGAAGGCCTTGCTGAAGCCACTATGCGTTTCAAAGCCATACTCCAGTGCAATATCGATAATACGTGTTTCCTGCTTTGCTAATGCATAGATTGCATGGAGCAGCCTTCGTCTTCTAACATATTGCATGACAGGCATACCCACATAAGCATGGAACAGGCGATAAAAATGATAAGGAGAAAAGCTGGTGTTCTCTGCAATCTTTTCTATGGTCAAATCTTCTTTAAGATTTTCTTCAATATAATCAATACTGCTTTGAATCGTTTTCCTATAATCCATCGTGTAATTCCTCCAGTTTATGTATAAATAGATTATACCATCGAATCGCTTTCTGCTGTTCCAAATTTGTCATTTTGATTTAAGGATAACAACAATCATTTTACATAGAAAGAACGAATGTGCTTCTTAAATAATGGCTTTGCTATGATTGGAGTAAAGAAACGAAGGATTGGTAGGAAAGCAATCCTATATATATAAAATAAATGGGAAAATATTACTTGACAGGATAGTGTCCAAAAGCCTATAATAAATGTAGGCTAGCAAGCGCTAGCTAGCCCTAAAAATCAATTAAAATAGCATAGATCGTAGGGGAGGCGTAATATGGATACGAAAGAGAGAATTACGAAAGAAGCATTAAGACTTTTTGCTGAGAATGGCTATAAGGGAACCAGTGTAAAGCAAATTGCAGAGGCAGTTGGAATTAAAGATGCCTCATTATATAAGCACTTTAAGAGTAAGCAGGAAATATTTGATTCAATTGTAACACTAATTAATGAGCATATAACGAAATTGTCAAATACCTTGGGTATACCAAGCAGCGAGAATAATTATGCTGAAGCTTCAGAATTTTATAAAAAATTAGAGCTGAATGAACTGAAAGACGTCTCAAAAAAAGTATTTCTGTTTTATCTTACAGACCCTTATATCTCTAAGTTCTGGCGTATTGCCCACATGGAGCAGTATCAGAATGATCAGATCCATGGCATGTTTCGACAGATTTTTATGGACGATGCAATTACTTTTCAAGCCGGTCTGTTTAGAGAGATGATGAAAGCTGGAGCGCTTCGTGAAGGGGATGCAAGGGCCGTTGCAATCAGTTTTTATGCCCCCATATATCTGCTGCTCAGCAAGTATGCGGATCAATCAGATAAGCAGGAGGAAGCCTTGAATATACTTGAATGTCAGATAGAAGAATTTGTACGTGTATACGGAAAGGCGGATTATGAATAAAGAGTTTAATTTGGAGAGATACCTGACAAAGGGTGTTGAGAATATTATTAAGAATGCAGTGAAAGCAACGTTGAAAAATCCTGCAGAAAGCATATTCATGGCTAAGTTCGCTCTTGCGTCGAAAGCTGCGAATAAAAAAAGAGCTATTGCTGAGAAAAGAGGGGAGCACATTCCTCCGTTTTTAATTGCCAGTATTACCAGCAGTTGCAATCTTCACTGCGCCGGTTGTTATTCGAGAGCTAATCATGCCTGCAGCGATTGTGCACCTGTCAGCCAGCTTACCGGCGAGGAATGGAAGAAACTATTCCTGGAAGCACGGGATCTTGGGATTGGCTTTATACTTTTAGCAGGCGGGGAACCGATGCTTCGTAAGGATGTCATTGAAATAGCCGGGGATATACCGGAGCTGTTATTTCCGATTTTTACAAATGGAACCTTAATGGATGATGCATATCTGAACCTGCTGGATCAGCACAGGAATCTTGTTCCTATTATCAGCATAGAAGGTCGGGAAGAAATTACTGACAACAGACGCGGTATGGGTGTTTATCAGAGAGCCATGAGAGCAATGGCAGGTATGAAGGAGAAAGGCATTATTTTTGGGGCATCAATTACCATTACAAGGGATAACTTAGAAGAAGTTACTTCGGATGCATTTCTGAATGAGCTGGAGAATCTAGGCTGTAAGGTAGTCTTTTATGTTGAATTTGTTCCGGTAACGGAGGAAGCGAAGCATCTGGCACCAGGGGAGGGTAGTGTAAAGTAACGTATGAAAACCCGTAGCCTGGAAATTTGGCTCAATCAGAACCTTGAAAATTGCTAGATATAGTTTGTTGGCAGGCTACCGCCGCCCTTGACAGCATGACAAAACAATGCTCT
>JAJUHH010000290.1 GCA_029267975.1 Clostridiales bacterium | reverse complement strand
GGTAAGTGACCAGGTACAGGGCAAGGCGGATACGAACTTTTCCTACCTGTGCTCCAAAGGAAAATCCGCAGAAGCAATCCGCAAGGAAGTTACGCTTTATGAGAAGGTGGAAGCACCGGTAGAGCTAGGAACAAAGCTAGGGGATATTAATTATTACTATGAAGACAAGAAGATCGGCTCCGTAGACATTGTTGCCGCAGAGGCAGTGGGAAAGGCCGGTTTACACAATATTTTTGTTAAAATTCTGAAGCGATATTTCGTAGGAAATTAGTTTTATCATAAATATGAGGCACAGAAACAGAGATTTTCAGCGTAACTGGAAATCTCTGTTTTCTTTGGCAGCTTATTGACACCGCTTAACCTACCGAGTATAGTAATAGTATATGCCTGTGTTTATGCAAGATTATATAGATTGATTAGGGAAAGGAGTATGGCATGCCAACTGGTTTGATTATCTATGGGATGATAATATTACTCATCCTATGGATTATTCTGGAACAAAAGCTACTAATGACAACCCGCTATACCATTTCCTCCAAGAAACTGCCAAAGCAGTTAAACCATACCCGATTTGTGCTTCTTGCAGATTTGCATAACCGGACCTTCGGGAAGAAGAATAGACGACTGCTTCGTCGTATTCATGCATTAGCACCGGACTTTATTATTGCGGCAGGAGATATGATAACGAAGCAAGCTGTCAGCTATCCAGGAAGTGCCTATGACCTGATGGAGCAGCTGGCAGGCAGTTATAAGATATTCTACTCTTATGGTAATCATGAGCAGAGATTTGAGCGAATCGGTCAGCTGCCTGTTTCTGAACGCAGCCCGGAGCAGATAAAACTATATTCTACATGGGTAGAATACAAAAACAGACTCAGTCAATTGGGTGTTGTATTTCTGGATAATGAAAATATTATCTATGAGTTAAAAGCATCTAAGATGAAAATAGCCGGAGTGTCTCTGCCTTCGGAATATTTTATCTTTCATTCTCATACGGATATGGAGCCCGGCTTTTTAAATAAGCTAATGGGGGAAAGTGCCGAGGAGCAGTTTCAGCTTTTGATTGCCCATAACCCGGTTTATTTTACTGATTATGCCGATTGGGGCGCGGACCTGACCCTAAGCGGACACATTCACGGTGGAATGATGCGCTTACCGGGAATTGGCGGAGTGATCTCCCCTCAGGCCAGATTCTTTCCCAAGTATGATTCCGGTCACCACACTTATCAAGAAAAGCAGATGGTGGTTTCCAGAGGTCTGGGTTCCCATTCCATCATGCCGCGTATCTTTAATATACCTGAACTTATAGAAATTACGCTAAAAAGAGAATAAAGTAACCATAAAATAGGAAACGTTTGCTACTCTATGAAGCAAATGGGAAGGAGCAGCATGAGTATCCCGGTTAAATTGGAAGCTTTTGAAGGTCCCTTGGACCTTCTGCTACACTTAATTGATAAGAATAAAGTAAATATTTATGATATTCCCATCGCTCTGATCACCGACCAATACCTGGATTATATTAAACAGATGGAATCAAAGAGTCTGGAGATCATGAGTGAATTTCTGGTAATGGCCGCAACACTGATCAACATTAAATCAAGAATGCTTCTTCCTGCCCCTGAGACAGAAGAGGAGGAAGCGGTGGATCCCAGACAGGAGCTGGTGGACAGGCTCCTTGAGTATAAAATGTATAAGTACATATCGGTGGAGCTTAAGGATAGAGAAATGGATGCCTCTCGTGTCCTGTTTAAACCCCCCACTATTCCGCAGGAGATTTCAGACTTTAAGGAAGAGATTAATGTGGAGGATTTGTTATCCGATCTTACCCTGGCCAAGCTTCATGAGATTTTTAAATCCATTGTAAAAAAGCAGGCAGATAAAATTGACCCCATTCGCAGTAAGTTTGGTAAGATCGAGAAGGAAGAGATTAATTTATCAGAAAAATTCATACAGATCCAAGAATACGGATTGTTACATAAGACCTTTTCCTTCCGTAACCTATTGGAAAGCGCCCACTCCCGCATGGAGGTGATCGTTTCCTTTTTGTGTATCCTGGAGCTGATTAAGATAGGAAGATTACGGATTGAGCAGGAAAATTTATTTGACGATATTAACATTACCTTCCTTGCATCAGATATTATTCATATGGAGGAGGCAGCGTTTTAATGGAGCTAAAGATGATAGAAGCACAAATAGAAGCAATTTTATTTACCATGGGAGAGGCTGTTGAGGTAGACCGCATTGCAGCTGCCCTGGATCATGATACAGATACCATACGCAAGATTATCCGGAATATGATGGATCAATATGAAGGAGAAGACAGAGGAATACATATTATTGAGCTGGATGGTGCCTTTCAGATGTGTACCAAGCCCTCAATGTATGAAACCATCATAAAAATCACCCACGTTCCCAAGAAGCATGTCTTGACGGATGTATTACTGGAGACTTTGTCTATCATTGCTTATAAGCAGCCCATAACAAAGCTTCAGATTGAGCAGATCCGAGGGGTCAAATCCGACCATGCGGTAAATAAGCTGGTAGAATATAATCTGGTCTGTGAGATGGGAAGACTGGATGCACCGGGCAGACCCATTCTCTTTGGTACCACGGAGGAATTTTTAAGAAGCTTTGGATTGCAATCCTTAGATTCCTTGCCTGTGTTAAATCCGGAGAAGCTGGAGGATTTTAAATTAGAAGCAGAAGAAGAGTTACAATTAAAACTGGATATTTAGCTTCCAGCCTTATATTGATCAGATAGGGCCTGGAATATCGAATTTGACGTAAATAAGAGAAGAAAGAATTGCCGGCATACTGTCATTCTTTCTTCTCTTATTTTTTGACTCCTCTAATATAGGTATAAAAATCACAGTAATACTAAACTTTGGGTTTAGAATTAGTAAAAATAATGCTTGCATGTTAGGGTACATTTTTGTATAATAGTCAATGCTGCAAATGATAATAACGAATTCGGGATTATTTGCATTTTTTTAAGTATTTTTTCTGCCGCAGCTACATAAAGCTTTGCTTTGTTACGGATGAAAAAAAGGGTAAGGCAAATACTATATTAAGAAAGGTTGTGATGTTAGGGTTGGAGAAAAAGCTTACTTTGTACGGCTTTAACAACCTCACAAAAACACTTAGCTTCAACATTTATGATGTTTGCTATGCTAAAAGTGAGAGAGAACAGAAAGACTATATCGCATATATTGATGAGCAATATAATTCAGAGCGTCTTACCAAGATTTTAGTTGATGTAACTGAGATGATTGGCGCGCACATTCTTAATATATCAAAGCAGGATTATGATCCTCAGGGTGCTTCCGTAAATATCTTGATTGCAGAGGGCTCCTTGTCCTCAGAACACATTGATGAGTCCTGTAATCAGGGTAAATACTTAAAGACCGCCAGGGATACGGTTCATGCCCATCTGGATAAGAGCCATGTTACCGTGCATACCTTCCCGGAGCATCATCCGGACAACTCAATCTCAACCTTCCGGGTTGATATTGATGTGTCTACCTGCGGCGAGATATCTCCACTCAATGCACTTGATTATCTGATCGGAAGCTTTGATTCCGACATCATTACCATAGATTACCGTGTCAGAGGCTTTACCAGAGATCTGCAGGGGATGAAATATTTTATCGATCATGATATTACCTCCATCCAGGATTATATTGACGATGAAACCTTAACCAAATATGACGCCATTGACGTCAATGTATACCAGTCAAACATCTTCCATACCAAGATGCTGATCAAGGAGATTGAATTACAGAATTACCTCTTTAATAAGGATGTTTACGAGTTACCACCCAAGCAAAGGCTTGATATTACCAACAGCCTGAGGAAGGAAATGATTGAGATCTTCAGTGGCATGAACATCTATTAGTGACGTGCAGCTAAAAGGAAGCTGTACGCGGGAAGAGCAGGATTTGATGAAATATACACAGCAGAATTCGCCCATTCATGAGGCGTTATTAGAGCATAAAAAGAACCGTGTCGTGCCATTTGATGTACCGGGCCATAAGGGAGGCAGGGGAAACCCTGAGTTAACTGAATTTTTGGGAATTGATTGTCTGAAGGTGGATGTCAACTCTATGAAGCCCCTGGATAATCTGATTCACCCGGTATCTGTGATTAAGGCTGCTGAAGAACTGGCCGCTGAGGCCTTTGGTGCAGATGCGGCTTTTTTTATGGTTAACG
>JAJUHH010000289.1 GCA_029267975.1 Clostridiales bacterium | reverse complement strand
CCCCCGCCAACATAGCGAGGGTATTGCAAATTAGATATTCTTACCACAACAATGTTTGTATTTTCTTCCGCTACCACAAGGACAGGGATCGTTAGGCTGAACCTTCTTGCTGCTGCGCCTGATTGGTGCATTGGCAATGCTGTCGTCGCGATTGGTACCGGTAACCTTTGCAACCTGTTCTCTCTCAACCTTCTGTTCAATACGAACGTGGAAGAGAGCCTTCACTGTTTCCTCACGGATGGCATTGATCATCTCATCAAACATCTCAAAGCCCTGGAACTTATATTCAACAATCGGCTGACGCTGACCGTAAGCCTGAAGACCGATACCCTGACGTAACTGATCCATATCATCGATATGATCCATCCATTTGCGGTCTATCACACGAAGAAGAATAACACGCTCAATTTCTCTGATCTGCTCAATCTCAGGGAATTCAGCTTCCTTTGCTTCATAAAGCTTAACAGCCTCTTCCTTCAGATACTGCAAAAGATCAGCCCGCTTCATACCTCTCATCTTTTCCTGAGTCAAAGTAATACCCGGAAGAGGGATGATGGGAAGCAGGGATTCAGCCAGTTCATGTAAATCCCATTCCTCAGGACCCTGGTCATCGCTAATGCAGGAGTTCACACAGGCTTCTACCGTATCGGTAATCATGCGGTAAATGGTATCCCGCATGCTTTCTCCGTCCAGAACACGTTTACGCTCAGCATAGATGATTTCTCTCTGCTCATTATTTACCTGATCGTACTCCAGCAAATTCTTACGAATACCGTAGTTATTACTCTCGATTCTTTTTTGCGCTCTTTCAATTGCATTAGAAAGCATCCGGTGCTCAATCTGCTCTCCCTCCGGCATTCCCAGGGAAGTAAAGATATTCATGAGACGCTCGGAACCAAAGAGACGCATCAGATCATCCTCTAAGGAGATGAAGAACTTTGATTCGCCGGGATCGCCCTGTCTGCCGGCACGTCCGCGCAGCTGGTTATCAATACGTCTTGCTTCATGACGCTCCGTACCGATAATCTTTAAACCGCCGACTTCCTTTACTCCTTCTCCAAGCTTAATATCAGTACCACGGCCTGCCATGTTGGTTGCGATGGTAACCGCACCGAACTGACCTGCATCCGCAACAATCTCTGCCTCCAGCTCATGGAACTTAGCATTAAGTACCTTATGAGGAATATTAAGCTTTTTGAGCATGCCACTAATTTCCTCGGAAGCCTCTATGGTAATGGTACCAACCAAAACCGGCTGTCCTTTTTTATGGCTTTCAATAATCTCCCTGATAATTGCTTTCAGCTTTTCATTTCTGGTTTTATAAACAGCATCCTGATGGTCAATACGAGCAACCGGCAGATTGGTAGGGACCTCGATAACATCCATTCCGTAGATCTCTCTGAATTCCTTCTCTTCTGTCAGCGCCGTACCGGTCATACCGCACTTCTTTTTATATTTGTTAAAGAAGTTCTGGAAAGTAATGGTAGCCAGGGTCTTGCTTTCCCTCTTAACTTTAACATTTTCCTTCGCTTCTATGGCCTGATGCAAGCCGTCACTGTAACGTCTTCCGGGCATAATACGACCGGTAAATTCGTCAACGATCAGAACCTCATCGTCCTTCACAACATAGTCTTTATCACGGAACATAAGGTTATGTGCCCGAAGCGCAAGAATAATATTATGCTGTATCTCTAAATTCTCAGGATCCGCCAGGTTCTCAAGATTAAAGAAGCGCTCCACCTTTTTCACACCTTCAGAAGTAAGATGGACATTCTTCTCCTTCTCGTTCACAATGAAGTCGCCGGATTCTTCGATCTCTTCCTTCATGATTGCTGCCATTTTGGTCAGCTCAGCGCTTTCCTTTCCGCGAACCATCTGTCTGGCAAGAATATCACAGACACGATAAAGCTCTGTGGATTTACCACTCTGACCGGAGATGATAAGAGGGGTTCTGGCTTCATCAATCAAGATAGAGTCAACCTCATCGATAATCGCATAATTCAGATCTCGCTGCACTAACTGCTCTTTATAAATTACCATGTTATCTCTTAGGTAATCAAAGCCCAACTCATTGTTGGTTGCATAGGTAATATCACAGTCATATGCTGCACGGCGCTCATCCTTCTCCATGCTGTTTAAGATTATGCCAACCGTAAGGCCCAGAAATTCATGGATCTTTCCCATCCACTCTGCGTCACGTTTTGCCAGATAATCATTAACGGTTACAACATGCACGCCTTTCCCTTCCAGGGCATTTAAATACGATGGAAGGGTTGCAACCAAAGTTTTACCTTCACCGGTTCGCATCTCAGTGATACGTCCCTGATGCAGAATGATACCGCCGATCAGCTGCACTCGGTAATGTCTCAAGCCGATGACTCTCTTGGCAGCTTCTCTTACAGTAGCATAAGCTTCCGGTAAGATATCATCCAGGGTTTCCCCATTCTTTAGTCTATTTTTAAACTCTATTGTCTTTGCCTTTAATTCTTCATCCGATAACTTAACATATTCCGGCTCCAGTGCCTCGATTCGATCGACAATTGGTAATATACGCTTTATTTCGCGTTCACTATGAGTGCCAAATACTTTTTCAATTAATCCCATTCACTGTTCACTCCTGTATATATACGAATTTGTTCCCACCAAATTGTTCAACTTGTATTGTAACATTTACCTCAGTACTATTCAACAAATTTTTACGGTCTGCTAAATAATACAATAAAAAAGCCGGCTTCGTGCAAGCACGTAAGCCAGCTATCCTTATCCGAGAACTGTTAAATTTCCGGCTCAATCAGGCCATAAGTATTACCCTTTCTCTTATAGACCACGTTCACTTCATCTGTTTGTGCATTACGGAATACAAAGAAGTTATGACCTAAGAGTTCCATCTGGATACATGCTTCCTCTGCATCCATGGGTTTTATCGCAAAACGCTTTGTTTTTACAATCTTGATCGCATCGTCTTCATAGTAATCATCTTCCATAAATGCCTGGTTAAAATTCGAGGATGCCTGCTTATGATCGATTAACTTATTTTTATATTTTCTTAGCTGACGCTCTATAATCTCTTCCACAAGATCAATGGATACATACATATCGTTGCTAACCTGCTCAGCACGGATAATGTTACCCTTTACCGGAATGGTTACTTCGATTTTCTGTCTTTCTTTTTCCACGCTGAGTGTAACATGAATTTCAGTGTCAGGAGTGAAGTATCTCTCGAGTTTACCTATCTTCTCATATACAGCCGTCTTTAAGCCTTCAGTTACATCAATGTTTTTACCGCTGATAATATAACGCATAATGCCCAACTCCTTTTTACTTAATTGTTAGCATTAATACTTCTATGCTAATTTCATTATAGCACACGGCATAGTAAGTGACAAGCTACATTCATTATGAATGCCTGACGGTTATATTATTCAAGCAAAACAAAAAAAACTTAATTAATTGTCCGACAAATACCTAGTCAAGTATGAAAATTCAACTTTGGCCCCATATTCACACGATTTATCATAAGTTACAAAACGCACTTTCGTTATTGACAATGATTCTAACGTGAGACACAAGTAGTTGATAAATGTGGATAATGTGGATAAAACCGTGTATAACTTACATTTTATTTAAAAATACAGGTTCTGTCCTGTGGATAACTTCTTTATAAATTCATCAACAGCCCATGGATATACCCATATATTCCCAAGCTCAAATATGGCTTTGTGCAGTTTGTACAGGTTATTTTTTGTCAATAGGAATTAATGATAATTTTTTTATGAGTTTACAAGAAGAAATATATAGATAAATTTAACCAATTATGTAATATTCAGGTAATTAAGATAATCTCTGCAAGCTTACCCTCATACTTATCCACTTTATCAGCCAGGAAGGGGGCCAAGCCTACAAATTCCGCTCCATACACCTTTTGATTATTCTCAGAGTCATGAACATGGATAATTTGTATTACAACGTAAAAGAAATCATTGTCTCCCAGGTTGATTCTCCCCCTGAAATAATAACCTACCGGAAGGTTTGCCTCGCTAATAAAACCGATACCGTTTTTTGAAATGTCAAATACCGATACAGAAGCATTTAAATCCTTAATAATCATATAATCCTGTTTAAAGACTTCATCAACCTCCAGCTTAAGCTCAATGGGAAGTCTTTTATACCTTCTTCTGTCTTTTACCCCATTATCTTGCATTCTTCCACCCCTTATCCT
>JAJUHH010000288.1 GCA_029267975.1 Clostridiales bacterium | reverse complement strand
GTTAATAATATCAAGTTTGACGTGTTAAATTCATCATATGAAGTTTATCATATGAAGTTTATCATATGAAGTTTATCATATGAAGTTTATTATGTATTAAGCTGCAGATTATAAGTTTCGTCCGGTTAACTCAACTGCATTCATCTGCGCAATTACACCAAGCTCTGCTGCCTTAAAGGCATGTTCCTGAGTCATAGCATTCTCGGTGCGGTTTAAACAGTCAAGAATCAGCTGACCAAAGAAGGGATAACCAACCTTGCCGGATACCTCATAATGATATTCGTCCTTACCATTGACTAGGAATACATGATCCCCATCCTTGGAGCTGGCAACATTGATATATTTACGAAGCTCAATATAACCTTCGGTTCCAAGGATGATGGTTCTGCCGTCACCCCAGGTTCCCAGACCATCCGGAGTAAACCAGTCCACTCTGAAGTAGTTGGTAACGCCGTTATCGCCAACAATACTGCAATCGCCAAAGTCATCCAGTTCAGGATATTCCGGATGATTGTAATTACCA
Organism: Clostridiales bacterium; assembly: GCA_029267975.1. Taxonomy (GTDB): domain Bacteria; phylum Bacillota; class Clostridia; order Lachnospirales; family Lachnospiraceae; genus Mobilitalea. The sequence continues at coordinate 3,703 of JAJUHH010000288.1, read as the reverse complement.
ATCTGGCTCTTTACAACCTTACCATCCTTAACACCGCCAAAGTACAGATACTGCTCTATCTGATGACTGCCAATATCGCATAAAATTCCGCCATACTTATCCTTCTCAAAGAACCACTGGGGTCTGCTGGGCGCATTCAGGCGATGCGGTCCGAGTCCGATGACCTGAATCACCTTGCCAATTGCGCCGTCATTAATTAACTCGCCTGCATAAACAGCACTCTCCACATGAAGACGCTCGCTATAATATACCATGTATTTCTTACCGGTTTCCTTAACCTTCTGCTTCGCACGCTCCAACTGCTCCAGGGTTGTCAAAGGTGCCTTATCCGTAAAATAATCCTTACCGGCATCCATGACTCTCATACCCAGGTCACAACGCTTAGAGGTAACTGCTGCTCCGGCTACTAACTTAACCTCCGGATCTGATAATACCTCTTCCTCGCAGGAAGCAACCTTAACATTAGGATAGGTTTCAACAAACTTCTTTACCTTCTCCGGATCCGGATCGTATACCCACTTCAAAGTAGCGCCTGCTTCTGTCAGACCATTGCACATACCATAGATATGACCATGATCCAGTGCTACCGCTGCAATAACAAACTCCCCATCCTTTACTACCGGTGCCGGCTTTCCCTTGGGTGCATAATTCATACCGTCACTTTTTTGCATAATTTCCTCCTATTCTGCGCAAACCAATTCTGTCTATCATCTGCGCTCCACTTTATTATTTATAATTACTTCCAACAGTAATTGTACTGTCAGTAAAATTTTCTATTGAGGATGTTTTCTCATAAAAATGCTTTACATTCTTCATAATCCCCTCTGAAGTATACCAGGGATCCTCTTTACTGAGAGGAAGTGTTACCGGTCTTTCTTCAAAGCCGGCCTTATAAATGGCGGTGATCAGCTCAATCGTATTTCTTCCGCTCTCACCTGTAATCAAAGGCTGGCTGCCGGACTCAATGGCATTCAGCATATCTTCAATTTCACCGGCATGACCTTCATGCTTCAATTCAGGAAGACTACGATAAAAGCTTTCCAGCTCCTCTTCCAACTCTTTATTCTCCATTGGGAAACCATTTTCCTTGGAGCTTGAGGCATATACACTCCAGGGAGCCGATATCTTTGCATCTGTGCCATGGAAGGTAATGGTCTGAGTTTCACCGTGATGAACCACGGAACTTGTAATTCTTGCCATAGCCCCATTTTCATATTTTAACACAGCCACAGACACATCTTCAACCTCTGAATTGTCATGAGCTACATTGCCAAGGGTTGCTGTTACCTTCGTTGGAGCCCCGCCCATCATCCAGTTCAGCATATCTATGTGATGAACTGCATGATTTAGGGTGCAGCCCCCGGATTCCTTCTCCCAGGTACCACGCCACCATAAATCATAATAGCAGTGGCCTCGCCACCAATAGGAATCAACATCTGCCCAGATCACCTTACCAATCTTACCGGTGTCCAGCGTTTTCTTCAAATTCATAATGGGAGTGCGGAATCTGTTCTGTGCTACTACCCCAAGTATTTTACCATACTCCTTAGCCACTTGTATCATAGCATCGCATTCTTCAACAGAGGACGCCATGGGCTTCTCACACAATACATTTATCCCTGCACGCAGGAAATCGATACTGATTTCAGCATGAACGTAAGGCGGAGTACAAACGCTGACCATATCAATATCCGTGCGGCCCAGCAGCTCCTTATGGGAAGCATGGACAGATGCTTCTGTCAGATTAAATTGCTGCTTCTTTGCTTCGGCCTTCTCCGGATAGATATCAACAAGCGCCACAATACGACAACGATCCGGAAATTCAAGATATCCTTGGATGTGGCTTGCTGAAATATTACCTGTACCAATGATTGCTACATTAATCAAGCAAAAATACCTCCCCATAAAGTTAATTAAATATACGAAATATACTACACCTATCCATCTTTTTTGTATAGGCAAATTAGTAATCAATTACACTCAAAAATTGCTGTCTTCGATTCAAATCCCGCATATGGGTCGTATAAAATGCGCTGTTTTATTTGATCCAGAAAATAATCTTATCGAAATATTTGTTAATCACATATCCAGGCTCAGAGTTTCATAGATGATTAGATTAGCGTACAGAATCTCATCAGTGTTTAGAAGCTCATAGGATTTTGGGTGAATTTGGTTAATCACAAGGTCTTCAAGAAAATGGTCTTCAAGAAAATTTAGAAAATTATAAAATGAAGTATTGACAAACCACCCCTCATGTTATATTATATTTCTTGTGCACCGAACAAATCAAATATGCGCGAGTGGCTCAGTGGTGGAGTATCGCCTTGCCAAGGCGAGGGTCGCGGGTTCGAATCCCGTCTCGCGCTCTCAATGATAACACGTAAATCCTTATAGAATAGGGACTTGCGTGTTTTTTCTTTTATTTTTTTGAGTACACTTGAGTACACCTAGTTCTCATAAGACAAAGCCTTATCATATAGCTTTTTCGTTACTTCATCCTGATATGGATTGAAAATATAACCAAGCGTTGTTTTCTAATCTGTATGTCCTAAAAAGCGTCGTATTTCATCCAGTGGTATCCCATTACTATATAATACAGATGCTACTGTTCTTCGTATGTCGTGCGCTGATTTTACTGGCATTCCAATCTTTGCACAAGCTTTTTCTATGCAATAGGCAATCTGGCGTCTTGTAGTTCGTCCCTCTTCTGTTCGAAAAATAAATCCTTCTTCAGGAAACCTCTTCCTATCATTGACCTCTTTAACCTGACTTAGAATTGTTAAGGCTTTTTCAGCTAAATACAAGTACCTATCCTCTGAATCATTCTTTTTCTTAAGATGATCTACAATAACGTTTCTAGGCTTTGTAAATACAATTTCATTATCTACTATTTTGAGATCATTTTCAGTTGCTTCCATCCTTTGAATATGTATATAACCATCTTCAATATCGTCCCACATAACAGCGGCTATCTCGCCAATTCTAGTTCCTAACTGAAATAGCAATTTTACTGCTAGTGGAGTTGTGTTGTCAGGATTCTCACTTAATTCTTCATCCAGCGCTTTAGTGTTCTTTCATCTTTAAAATATAGCTGAATCTTATTCGATTTTTTAGGTACAAATCGACATAGGTCATAATTGAGTTTTATTTTCTCAAAAGGATTATAGCTTAGAATCTTACGGTCACATGCCAACTCAAGCGATCCTTTTAATATAATCTTCATATTATTTAACTCGTGCTTGGTTAAATTGAACTTCTTGATGGTTTCATGATAAAAATCTTCTATCATTTCTGACGTGAGCTTTCTTAGCGGTACATTAACAATCTCGTGATATAGATAGTATTTTATCCAATGCTGATTATTTCGTCTCAATGTACTTACGCTATTTACTGATTTACTTCTTTTCTCTATCCATCGAGGATAAAAATCCTTTAAGGTTATATTTTTGTGCTCATCTTCCAAATAATACTCTATAAGAGCATTGTAAAGATCTTTCTCATTTGTTTTGGCAATCTTCTTTCGACCATTCTCCGTATCTACATAGGTCTGCCAACGTCCTTTTTCATTCTTAGGTGGTGTGATTGCATTGTGATGCATTTCTAAAACTTTTTTAATTTTCAATGTTCTCATCATTTCCAACACGTCTTGCGTCATTATATCACAATTCAACAATTCATGTAAAACTTCATTTCTATCTACAGC
>JAJUHH010000287.1 GCA_029267975.1 Clostridiales bacterium | reverse complement strand
CCTTTTCCGAGTCATTCTCCCCCGGAATAATCAAGGTAGTAACCTCCACATGGCTTTGTCCTGCTGCCAGTTCAATGGTCCTCATTACTGTGTCCAGATCACCCCGCAGCTTATGATAGAAGGCTTCCGTAAAGCACTTTAGGTCAATGTTAAATGCATCTATGAAGGGCAGTAAAGCAAGCAGAGGCTCTTCACAGAGATAGCCGTTGGTAACCACTACATTTTTCAGACCTTTTTCCCTTGCATAAGCTGCACTGTCCCGCACGAATTCATATCCGATGAGAGGCTCATTGTAGGTATAGGCAATACCGATATTTCCTCTACTGCGAAGCAGCAGAGCCTTTGCCGTCAGTTCTTCAATGCTAATCTCCTGGGTCTCTATCTCATCGCCTCCCACCATGGAAATATCACAGTTTTGACAGAAGGGACAATTGAGATTACATCCGTAGCTGCCCACCGACAGAATCCTGCTGCCGGGATAAAAATGATAGAGGGGCTTTTTCTCTATGGGATCCAGTGCCATAGCCGTCAGTCTCCAGTAGTTATCACAGATTACCTTTTCCCCGTTATTTCTTCTGGCCCTGCATAGCCCCAGCTGCCCCTCCTCCAGCCTGCAATGGTGAGGGCAGATCTGACACTCCCTTCTCATTGATGTCTCACCACCTCAAAACGCTCCAGGGTAATCTTCTCATTGTCATAGATGCCAGCCTTTTTCCTGGCGATGGATATCTGCTGCTCTACCGTGTCCACACCCTCCAGATTAGGTAAGAGCAGCCCCCTTTTGCGATCGGAGGACACAATGACTCCGTAGCGTTTTACATCCAGTTCATCCTTGGATTTTATTGCTTCGATATCCCCCAGCACGTCCACACTGTATACCAGCTCGTCCAGCTCACTCACTGATACCGGCGGGAATCTGGGATCCTCTACTGCCGCACTTACAGCATTCCGAAGTATCTCCTCCGCGATACTGTCTGTCACCGGACTGATAGTACCGATACAGCCCCGCAGGCTGCCATGTTTCTTAAGAGAAACGAATACTCCTGCCCGCCGGCTTGTCATCTCCTCCGGCAGCAGATCCGGAAGCTTTGCATACTTGCCTGTCGTCACATAAGTTTCCAGGGATAATCTGGCCAGGCGTACATAGGGATCCTCCATCTTCTGCTTTTCTTTGGCCAGGGCCTTCTGCTTCTCTGTAAAGATCTCATCAAAATTACGGTCCTCCACCGGCTCTCCCGGCTGAAAGGCACATACGGTATATCCCACCCCAAAAGGGCCTTCATAAGACAGAAAATCTACCTTAACCGATCTGCCGCTTAGGGCACCCGCCATAATAATAAAGGATCTTAATCCGCATTCCGCCGCTGCTTCACAAAAATCGGGATTTAGTTCTAGAAGGCTTAAAAAGTCTCCCTCTTTCAAGGCCTGGGTAACCAATTGATCAAATTGGGGTCCTTCCTTGGCATAGCCATAAGGCCCATCCTCCCTTAGCTTATGGGATAGATCTCCGCTGGCCACTAGGACAATCCGCCGGCCCAGCTTCTCAGCGGTTTTTGTTATACACCTTCCCAGCTGATAATGGGTGGGAAGGGATAGGCCAGACAGTCCGATTCGCACCAGCTGATAATCCTGATATCGCTCATTAATAAAATATAGGGGAACCATGGTTCCATGATCCAGGGCAGGATTTTTCTCTCCCAGAGTACCTGCCTCCACTCCCTCCCGCTCCGCACAGGCCTCCAAGGCATTGACAAACTCCTCATCATACTGTACCTGAAGGGACACCTTCCCTGCCCCGAAGCTTGCAAAGTTACCTTTGGCAGACTTTCCGGGCGAGATATGAAAATAATCGGAGTACATAATGGAATGTGGGGTAGTTACGATAATAGTATCGGGCTTTAAAGCTGCAACTCTCCCCGCAACCTCACGATAGCTGTTCACTGTGTCGATAATTTTATTCTCCTCTCCCTTACCCACCTGGGGAATGATCAAGGGCGGATGAGGAACAACAAATGCAGCAACAAGGGACATAATAGCACCTTCTGATATGTTCTAAGATTATATTCTCAGATAACTCCATTGCTTGCCTCTATTATACCCCATTTTATCTTGATAGGTTGAGGAAATGTTTTATATTTGATCCAAAATAGTAAAACAACCTGCTCTTTACTTCTCCCTCAACGGTCAAACACTTCAAAATACCAGATTGGTCATGATCACACTTGCTATGATCCCAGACAAGGTTGCCACGATGCAGCCCAACAAGGTATATCTGGTCTTCCTGACCCCTGCTGCCATAAAGTATACAGCCATGGTGTAGAATATGGTCTCTGTGCTGCTCATCATAACAGAAACCAACCTGCCAAGATAGGAATCCGGTCCGTATTCCTTAAAGATATCAAGGACCAGGCTGGTAGCGGCCGAGGAAGAGAACATCTTAATAATTGCCACCGGAACCAGCTGAGAGGGGAAATGCAGCATATTCGTAATTGGCTTGATCCAGTCAGAAATGATTGTAAGGGCCCCTGAAGCCCTCAGAATGCCGATAGCAACCATCAATCCAATTAAGGTGGGTAAAATATTAATGACCACCTTAAAACCATCCTTAGCGCCCTGAATAAACTCATCAAAGATATTGGTCTTCATCATCAGTCCGTATGCCACAATGTATAAAAAGATAAATGGTATTATGTAATCAGAAATATATAATAAAAACCGCATGGGATGCTCCTTCCTACTTCATGCCTCTTAAATTACTGAGTTTTCTGGCCACCACTGCAAAAATCAATCCCACAAAAGTCGAGAAGATGGTTGCCGCCAGTCCGGCTCCCAGGATCTCCGCCGGATTCACCGATCCGTATTGGCTTCGATAAGCGATTACATTGACCGGTATTAACTGTAAGGAGGAGATATTAATGATCAGCAGGGTACACATATCACAGCTGGCTATTTCAGAATCTTTATTCAGCTTCTTTAACTCCTTCATTGCCATCAGTCCCATAGGTGTGGCTGCCCATCCCAGTCCCAGGATATTGGCGATCATATTGGAGGCAATGTACTCATTTGCAATGTGACCTCTAGGTATACTTGGATAAAGAAATCGCAGTAAAGGACGAAGTGCCTTTGTGAAGGCTGCCACCAACCCACACTTTTTTGCAACCTGCATGATTCCCGTCCACATTGCCATAATACCAAGCATGGTAATGCAAAGCTGCACCGCTTCTTTCGAGGAATTAATTGTCGCTTTACTGACCTCGTCGATCTCGCCCCGCAGCATACCGACAATAATGCCAAGCACAATCATAATGCCCCACAGATAATTCAACATGTTTTGTTCCCCTTTCCCAAGGTTTGCTGTCGAAACTTTCGCTCATTATTCCAAATTTCGTAAATTTCGATTTAAAATTGGTTGCCTATTATAACTATATTCCTGTTTATGTAAGACATTCCTCCTATTTTGGCCTATTTATGGTATCATTTGAAACTCATTTACATTTATTGTTTAAATTGTGCTATGTTTTGACAATTATTTATGTTGACTTTGAAAAAATCCTATGATATCTTATTAAATGCTATTACAAATAATGTAAGTCAGACTGTGCTCTGACCGGCAAACATGCGTAATACAAGTTTATTCCCCAATACACTTGAGAAAAGGAGGCCTATTATGAAAAGTACAGGTATCGTTAGAAGACTTGATGAACTTGGAAGAATCACTCTTCCCATCGAGTTAAGAAGAACCTTGGACGTAAGCGAAAGAGATCCTCTGGAGATCTTCGTTGACGAAGGCAGAATCATTCTTCAGAAGTACGAGCCCACTGATATTTTCAACGGAAGCAAAGACAATCTGCTTGAATATCAGGGAAAGAAGATTTCTAAGGACACAATTGTTGAACTTGCCAAGCTTGCAGGAATTATTGAGTAATTTCATTCATAGAAGTTCTCGAGCGTTCTTGCCGAACGCATATACTTAGCCAAAAAGCGGCTGCAATGTGAATACTCACACTGCAGCCGCTTTTTCGCATATAATATTTTTACCCTATATAATATTCTTATTTCACAAAGTTTCTTACACCCTGGGTCTGATTCTTTTCCGCGCTGGAATAATAAGATGTTTTATCAATCTTCTCTCCGTCTATATAATGCTCCAGCTCCATTATTCCATACTCAATTGCATTATAATAGTGGCCACGGATCACGATCATATCTTCATAGGTTTCCCCATCCCT
>JAJUHH010000286.1 GCA_029267975.1 Clostridiales bacterium | reverse complement strand
CCCCAGGCATATTGCTCCAGCATTGTGCCATCCAGATTAGCCATGAGAATACTGCCGGAGGCTTTGACATAAGCTCTTCTGATCTCATTGGGCGCATTGGCGCTGCCGTAAGGAGAGTACGCTCCGGTTAGTACCCTCTCTCCGGGTGCAAAGGTATTAAAGATATCCCTTGTTTCAAAGTTCTGGCCATTTAAAATAATATATTCTCCCGGATAATCACAAAGCATTGGGTGATAGGGAAGCCATAGATTATCATTTCCCACCACACCTGAATTCGTTGCGGTTCCCTGTCCAAAGAGGAGCTTTCGGCGATTAGGGCTAAAAACCACCTTACCATTATAATAATCCCCAAAGCTTGGCAATAGGTCTATAATAACCGCTCTGCTTCCGTCTCTGCCAATTCTGGTGATATGACCCTTCTGAGATACATAAAGGACACCGTTTAGGTAGTTGACTCCTGTGATCTGCGAATAAAAGCCATCCGCTATAACCTCAAAGTTCCCATTTGACAATCTTAAAATTCTGGGATCTCCGGAAAATGCTCCGGATTCGGCTACAATCAAGGTGCCATCCTCCGTGAAGACCATATTCACTGGAGCATTCAAACCATAGGCAAAAACTTCAATCTGATATCCACTTTCAACATTAATATCGGATGGATTAAGATATCGTTCTGTCTGTGTATTATTGGTACTGAATGCTCGTATTTGTGAGGAATCACCTATTTGCATAACATAAGCCACCCTAATTAATTATATATTTAAATATATTCATTCCCTGCTTATATATACTCGAAATGACGGGCGGGCAAATAGGAGGAGGCGCCTATGGAGGATTGTGATCTGATTGTTTTGATAACCACGATAGCCTGTGCTATTACAAAATGCTGCACGGAGGATGAGATAAACTTGCTGGCGGCGAGCTTTGTACAGTTAGGCGATACCCTGGCTACCTACCTGGTTCAAAAGGAGCTTAAAGATAAGAAAAATGATGTTATAGAAATTGTTGAGCGTTAGACTTAGATTCAAAAAGATTCAAAATAAACCTCCGGCGAAGCATTCCTTTCGCAAGCCGGAGGTTTACTGACACTTAATTGCTTATACGATTGCATATAATTCTTCCAAGCTCCTGATGGTATAGGTACTATGTATTTCCCTTGAACTTTCTATGGCCTTTCTGTTCATCCAACAGGTATCAATCCCGGACAGAATTCCACCCTTAATATCGGAATTTAAGGTGTCTCCGATAATTAAGGCATCCTTTTTATTAAAACCCTCAATGTGCTCCATTACATAATCAAAGAATTCAAGGGAGGGCTTCTGATAGCCGATATTTTGAGAGATAAAGATATCCTCAAAGAAATCATATAAGCCTGAGAACTTCAGGCGCTTAATTTGGGTTTGCGCTACTCCATTGGTGATAATAAACAGTCTGTGGGTGGCCGACAGCTTCCTGCACACCTCCAGGGCTCCATCGATCATCTGAAAGCCATTGCTTAGATGCTCCCGATAGCTTTCATCCCAGGCTGCACCATCTACTGACTCCCCAAGCCTTGCCATAGTTTCTGAGAATCTTGTATTAATTACATCGCTGATGGCAATCTTTCCGTTTTCATAATCAGCCCATAGCTGTTTGTTGACAGAATGATAGATCCGGGATACTTCCTCCGTAAAGCTGTATCCCTTCTGCTCAAATAATTTATGAAGTGAATCGATTTCATTGGCAGTGAAATCCAACAAGGTATCGTCCAAATCGAATAAAAGAATTTTATATCCCATAACTCCCTCCCTTTCTCCGCTATAGTAAAAAAAAAGCACCAACCCCACAGCTCATATGTCTGCAAAATCGGTACTTGTAAAGTGCGTCTCCAGGGGCTCGAACCCTGGACACCCTGATTAAGAGTCAGGTGCTCTACCAACTGAGCTAGAAACGCTTACTTTGTTTTGCGTTTTTATTATTTCCGAACGCAAAAGTAATTATATATAATCCTGAAACAAATTGCAAGCATTTTTTTTATTTTTTTTAAAAAAAATATATTTTTTAATAAATTTCCATATTTAAGGGAAGAAAACCTTAGATTTCCTGGGTTTTCTCCCCTTTTTTATGCTATGCAATTTACTACTTGTGGGCTTCCAGCTTTTCTACCAGAGTAGCTTTGGGAACTGCTCCTACCACCTTGTCAACAACTTCCCCGTTTTTAATCACCAATAAGGTGGGAATTGACATTACACGGTATTTCTCAGCGGTAGCCGGTTCATTGTCTACATTCAACTTACCAATTTTATAAACGCCCTTATATTCCTCTGCAAGCTCAGCAACGATAGGTGCAACCATTTTACAGGGACCGCACCAATCCGCATAAAAATCTACCAATACAGGAAGCTCTGATTCTAATGCTTCTGCCTGAAAATTAGCATCTGTAAATTGAAATGCCATAGATCTTTCCTCCATTCTTCTCCTGAAGCTTATGATTTATTCTTCAGGAATTCATCCTATTGTTAATAAGTATCTCTATAAATGTCATTTTTATGTTGCGATATATAAATATTATCTCATGTCAGCTTAAAATACAAGTCACTTTACTTCGCCCTTTTTTTCTTTTTCCTGACACCTGAGTTTAGGATACCGGATACTTCATCCCAGGACTTTTTCAGTCTTAGTATTTTTTTATCCAGCTTGGGATTTGCAGCGGTAAACTTGGCAGCTGTTCTTTTCCAACTATTCGCCATACCATATACCCATTCCGTCTTTTTTATTATAATATGAAAAGGACCTGCATTTCGTCCCTGAGATGAGCAATTACTTCCGGTAAGCCACCAATCTGTGGATGGGATTACCCATAGCCGAGAAGCGTTCCTCATACTCGGTCATTACATTTCCCTGGGCATATTCACTATGATGAAGGTCATAGGTCACCTCTTTTAATTCCCAACCGGCAATCTTCGCTTCTTCCAGAGAGAAATCAAACAGCATCCGGTTATCTGTTTTAAACATTACCTCTCCTGATTTCTTAAGGCACTGATCATACCTCCCTAAGAATTCCCTGGAGGTTAATCTTCTCTTGGCATGACGATCCTTGGGCCAGGGATCACTGAAGTTAAGATAAATACGGTCGATTTCCTCCTGGGCAAAGATATCGTTTAGATATTCCGCGTCAAAGCGAATAAAATACAGGTTTGTAAGCTCTGTTGTCGCCCTCTTTTCCAGCGCTCTTAAGAGAACACTGGAATATTTCTCAATACCAATATAATTAATCTCCGGATTAGCGCTTGCCAGCTGCATTAGAAATTGTCCTTTTCCCATGCCGATCTCCACATGGATAGGATGGTCATTACCAAACAAACTATTCCATTTTCCTTTATAAAGCTCCGGTTCGTGAACAACAAATTCATTTGCTGCCACAGCCTCTCTGGAGCCCCTTATATTTCTAAGCCTCATGCTTACCTCCATGATCCTTTTTTATGATCTACCCAATCGCAGCTTGAAATGCTGCTTTGCTTATCCAGATTATTATAAGGACAAACACTTCATCCGTCAATTCCTGTCTATTACTTAAACTCAATTAAGCAAAAGCGTCTCCGTGCTGGAACACTTGCCGGGATCTTATCATTAAATCAAGCTGTGTAGACTGGTGTAATCAGCCGCAATCCTGGAATTCCTTAAAAAATTCACAAAATATTAAGTTTATCTTGGGACTTGCATGTAGTATACTATAGGAAATCACTAGTGAAAGGAAAGGGACGATTAGATATGATGGTTATTGCAATTAACGGAAGTGCCAAACCGAAGGGAAATACCTTTCATGCGTTGAAATTAGTTTGTGATGAGCTAAATGAGCAGGGCATAGACACGGAAGTGATACAGGTCGGACATATGGATATTAAGGGCTGTATCGGATGCGGCCGCTGCGAAAACGGACATTGTCATTTTTCAGATGAAAAGCTCCGTGCCATCGTGGATAAGATACATATGGCCGATGGCTTGCTTCTTGGAACTCCGGTATATTATGCAGGCATCGCCGGAGGAATGAAGAGCTTTCTTGACCGCCTCTTCTACCCCAGCCGCGGAATCATGCGTCTTAAGGTTGGAGCAGCAATCGCAATACCCCGCAGATCCGGCGGTATAACAACCTTTGACCAGTTGAATAACTATTTCCTGATTTCCGAAATGTTGATAGCTCCCTCTTACTACTGGAATGTTATACATGGAGCTGCTCCCGGAGAGGTCTTGGAGGATAGTGAGGGCGTGTGTATCATGAAGAATCTGGCGAATAACAT
>JAJUHH010000285.1 GCA_029267975.1 Clostridiales bacterium | reverse complement strand
TTTGACCATATCCTGGCAGCCAGGGAGCTGGCAGAAAAAACCCAGGTGAAGATCTATGTTCATGAAGATGAGGCGAGGCTGCTGGCAGATGAGAATTTAAATGCTTCGGTGCAATTTGGTCAGATGTGTACTTTAAGTCCGGATATGCTATTAAAAGATGGAGAAGAGCTGCAGCTTGCAGGCTTTTTGATCCGGGTAATCCATACGCCGGGACATACAGCCGGAGGTGCTTGCTATTATTTCACGGAGCATAAGGTTCTCTTTAGCGGAGATACCCTCTTTCGTGAAAACATCGGAAGATACGATCTTCCTACAGCAGACGGCCGGAAGCTGCTTGAATCCGTTAACAATAAGCTGATGCTTCTTGAGGATGAGGTTGTGGTATATCCGGGACACGGGCCTTCTACCACCATAGGACATGAGCGGACACATAATTATTATATAAGGCGACAAGGTAATGATTGAAATATATTTATCAAATAAGACATATGAAAACGATATCTATCCGCTGGTGAAGGCTTTTTATCCGGAGGAGGACATAAAGGTATTTGAGGAGCAGGAGCAGGCCTTAGAGCCTAAGGAGCTTACCGAGGCATCTGCCGCAGCTCCTTTACCAGTTGCCGGAGTTTTGGAGGTACCGGCTAAGATTATTGTACGTTTTTGTATGGAAGAGATTGAAGTAAGCTTACTGGGAACAAGGCTTAAGCTTAAGGAGAAGCGTGCCCTGTCGCAGACCTTAGGGAAATCGCAATATAAGAATGCCATGAAGCGTTTCTTATATGAAGTCCTATCAAGGACTACAGGACGGACCCTGCCATGGGGAATCCTTACGGGCATCAGGCCTACCAAACTGGTATATGAGCTTCTGGAAAAGGATTATGAGGAGGAAGCGGTCTATCATCATATGAGAGAGGAATATCTCTGCTCCGATGATAAAATTGCCATGAGCATTCAAATTGCCAGACGGGAGGCCAAGCTCCTTGAGGAGATGGATTATAAGAATGGTTATAGCTTATATATCGGAATTCCCTTTTGCCCAAGTACCTGCTTATACTGTTCCTTCCCCTCCTATTCCATCACGAAGTTCTCTGACTATGTTGAGGGATATCTGAAAGCCCTGGAGCAGGAGATCAGATATGCGGCAAGCTGCTTGCCCCATAAAAAGCTTACCTGTGTCTACTTTGGGGGGGGAACACCCACAACCTTATCTGCTGAGCAGTTGGACTGGCTGTTGGGATTGATTAAAGAGAAATTTGACTTTAGTCATGTAAAGGAATTCTGTGTGGAGGCAGGCAGACCCGACAGTATTAGCAGAGAAAAGCTTGAGGTCCTTCATAAATGGGGGGTAGACCGAATCTCCATTAATCCCCAGAGTATGCAGCAAAAGACTCTGGATCTGATCGGAAGGCAGCATACCGTAGACCAGGTGAAGGAAGCCATCCGTCTGGCCAGAGAGACAGGCCATGATAACATAAATATGGATATTATCCTTGGCTTACCCGGAGAGGACAAAGAAGACGTCCTTGATACCCTGAGACAGATTAAGGAGCTTAATCCGGAAAGCCTGACCGTCCATACCTTAGCCATTAAACGCGCTGCCCGATTAAATATTGAGCGGGACAATTATTCGGATAAAAAGGCCACCCAGGTAGCTGATGCACTGACAGAAACACTGAAGTTTACAAAGGAAAATGATTATCTCCCCTATTATCTCTACCGACAGAAGAATATGGCAGATAACTTAGAGAATATCGGTTATTCCAAGTTTGGCAGAGAGGGCTTATATAATATCCTGATCATGGAGGAGAAGCAGACTATCTTGGCCCTGGGTGCCGGTGGAATGTCCAAATTTGTATTTCATGACGAGAACCGTATAGAACGGGTGGATAATGTTAAGAGTGTTACAGATTATATCAATCGTATTGATGAGATGATTGAACGGAAACATAAATTTCTGCAGGAAAACAGCAGAAAGCTATAATCAAGGTCAGGATGATCCACAGGCCTTAGTTAAAATAATTAGGCGGAGTATCAAGATTATTATATAGAATGGAGGACAAAGATGATTACACAAAGACCGAAAGGGACCCAGGACTGGTATGGTTCCAATATGCACAAGCGTAACATCGTTGAGGAAACAGCCAGAAGAATCTGCAAAACCTATAACATAAAGGAGATTATTACCCCAGCCTTCGAGCATACCATCCTCTTCCAGCGCGGTGTCGGTGAGACCACCGATGTGGTTCAGAAGGAGATGTATACCTTCGATGATAAGGGAAACCGCAGTATTACCTTAAAGCCGGAAGGAACTGCAGGAGCTGTTCGTGCATATCTGGAAAATGGTCTTTTTGCTGAGAGTCAGCCCACAAAGTTATTCTATTTTACACAGGCCTTCCGTTATGAGAATCCTCAGAGCGGCAGATTCAGACAGCATCATCAGTTTGGTGTGGAGTTTTTAGGCTCAGCAAGTCCCCTTGCGGAAGTGGAACTCATCTCCCTGCTGATGGAATTCATGAATGCACTGGGAATGAAGGGGGCTAAGCTTCATATTAACAGCATTGGCTGCGGTAACTGCCGTAAAACCTATAATGAAGCCTTACTGGCCTATTTAAAGCAGCATGAAGATCAGCTGTGCCCCACCTGTCGTGAGAGAATGACCAAAAATCCTCTGCGTGTCCTTGACTGTAAGGTTCCCAGCTGTAAGACCATTGTTAAGGATGCACCCAGGACCATTGAATATCTGGATGAGGAATGCGCAAGTCACTTCGAGGAGCTGAAGGGGCTTTTAACTGAGCTTGGAATTGAATATGAAGTGGATACCGGTATTGTAAGAGGCCTTGACTATTATACCAAAACGGTATTTGAGTTCATCAATGCCGATGGCTTTACCCTCTGCGGCGGCGGACGTTATGATAATCTTGTACATGAGATCGATGAGAAGCAGGATATCCCCGCAGTTGGCTTTGGCTTTGGAATTGAGCGTATTCTAAATGAGCTGGCAGCCGAGGGTGTGGAGCTTGCACCGGAGCCGGCAGTAGAGCTTTATGTTGGTATCCTGGGCAAGGAAGCAAAGGCAGCAGGCTTCGGACTAGTACAGAAGCTTCGCCGTGCCGGGGTGATTGTTGAAACCGACTATATGGACCGAAGTGTTAAGGCACAAATGAAGTATGCCAATAAAATCGGAGCGAAGAATACGGTGATCATCGGCGCTGATGAGTT
The DNA here is from genome assembly GCA_029267975.1 of Clostridiales bacterium. Lineage (GTDB taxonomy): Bacteria > Bacillota > Clostridia > Lachnospirales > Lachnospiraceae > Mobilitalea. The sequence goes on along the minus strand of JAJUHH010000285.1, from coordinate 1,059 downwards.
GGCCAATAACAAGGCGAATATTAAGAACATGGAGACCGGTGAGCAGACTGAAGTCGCTCTGGATAAGCTGGCGGAGTTTTTCCTGGCATAGAGAGGAACTGATCGCTACATTTTAACTCAGGGCGATATCATAGATGTCACCTGCAAGCTTGTGGATGAAAACAAAGAAAGGTGGATAAATTCATGGTAAGACATATCGTTGCGTGGAATTTTGCTGATGGATTTACAGCGGAGGAAAATCGTATTCATGCCGAGAATATGAAGAGAGAACTGGAGAACCTGATTAATCTGATCGATGGAATCAAATCAATTCAGTTATATACAAAGCAATTAGATACATCTGACAGTGACCTGCTCCTTGACAGTGTATTTGAGAATGAGGAAGCACTGAAGGCCTATATCACTCATCCGGAGCATGTCAGAGTCGGTTCGGAATTCGTAAAGCCCTTTGTGAAAAATCGCAAATGTATTGATTTTGTTCTGGAATAAGATTAAAATAATTAAGTTGTTTTGTACTGATAACTCATCTGCCCCAGGCAGGTGAGCGTGAAAATGATAGACAAGGATAAAAAGGAGAGTAACCATGGCTGAAGCAATGAAGGGCTTACACAGAAGCCATAGATGCACGGAAGTATCCAATAAAAATATTGGTGAGACCGTAACTGTAATGGGCTGGGTTCAGAAGAGCAGAAATAAAGGCGGAATTATTTTTGTGGATTTAAGGGATCGTTCCGGCCTTTTACAGATTATTTTTGAGGAGAGCGATTGCGGCGCTGAGAACTTTGCCAAGGCCGAAAAGCTTAGAAGTGAATTCGTAATTGCTGTAGTTGGTAAGGTAGTAGCACGCTCCGGTGCAGTGAATGAGAATCTTGCGACGGGTGATATTGAGATCAGAGCTGCCCAGTTAAGGATTTTGTCCGAGGCTGAGACACCTCCCTTCCCCATTGAGGAGGATTCAAAGACGAAGGAAGAATTAAGACTGAAATACCGTTACTTGGATTTAAGAAGACCGGATCTTCAGAAGAATTTAATCCTTCGAAGCAAGGTTGCTACGGTTAC
>JAJUHH010000284.1 GCA_029267975.1 Clostridiales bacterium | reverse complement strand
ATTTTTTTTGAATTCTCACTTGATTAATTCCCATAATTAATATAAAATAAACACAGAAGTGGAGCAAAGTGGTGGAAAGTGGAGTGAATAACCACAAAAGTGGGACAAGTTCCCCTCCAACACAGGTAAGTGAAAGCAAGGGTACCTGAGTAACCTGGGATAAAGAAGGTGAAGCCGGATGTTCATGGGAGAATTCGATCACACGATCGACTCAAAGGGAAGAATTATCATACCATCAAAATTCAGAGAAGACCTTGGGGATGAATTCGTGATTACCATGGGTTTGGACGGCTGCTTATTTGTTTATCCCAATGCAGAATGGGAAGCCTTCGTTAAGGAACTTGCTAAGCTTCCGGGTACAAAAGAAGCAAGACAGCTGCAGCGATATTTTTTAGCGAAAGCAGCTGCATGCGAAGCGGATAAACAGGGAAGAATCTTAATACCTGCAAAGCTTCGTGAAAGTGCATCATTAGATAAGGACATAGTTTTTGTCGGGGTACTAAATAAGATAGAAATATGGAGTAAGGAACGCTGGGAGAACAACAACGACTATGATGATGTTGATGCTATCGCAGAGCATATGTCAGAGTATGGGATCAGTTTTTAGGAGCATTTAGCTTCATCCCTGGGAGGGCGCCATGGCATTTGAACATAAATCAGTTTTGTTAGAGGAAACCATAGAGAATTTAAAGATACAAGCTGACGGTATCTATGTTGACGGTACCTTAGGCGGAGGAGGCCACTCCTTTGAAATTGCAAAACGCTTAACAAGCGGAAGACTAATCGGTATTGATCAGGATGAGGCTGCAATTAAGGCTGCAGCAGAGCGGCTGGCGCAGTTTCAGGACAAGGTTACCATTGTAAGAAATAACTACAGTGAAATAAAACAGGTTTTAAGAGAATTACAGCTTGATCAAGTCAACGGAATTATGCTGGATCTGGGAGTTTCCTCCCACCAGCTTGATACACCGGAGAGAGGATTTTCTTATAAGGTGGATGCGCCCTTGGATATGAGGATGGATAACAGGAATCCCAAGACGGCCAGGGACATCATCAATGGCTATAGCGAAATGGAGCTTTACCGGATCATAAGAGATTATGGAGAAGACAATTTTGCAAAAAATATTGCAAAGCACATCGTTCAAAGGAGGGCAAGCAAACCGATAGAAACCACCTTTGAACTCAACGAGGCCATTAAGGCGGCGATTCCCATGAAACTGCGGGTCGCAAGCGGACATCCATCCAAGAGAACCTTTCAGGCAATCCGTATTGAGTTAAACAGAGAGCTGGAGGTATTAAAAGATACCCTACAGGACATGATAGAGCTATTAGCTCCCGGAGGACGGCTTTGTATTATTACCTTTCATTCTCTGGAGGATAGAATCGTGAAGTCCTGTTTTAAAAGTAATGAAGATCCTTGCATCTGTCCACCAAGCTTTCCGGTTTGTGTATGCGGCAAAGTGTCCCAGGGCAAGGTAATAACTAGAAAACCAATCTTACCTTCCGAGGAAGAACTAAATAATAATTCGAGATCTAAAAGCGCAAAATTAAGGGTATTTGAAAAAGCATAATGAAGTAGCTGGAAAGAAGGGTTTTGCATGGAGGCAAATAAGAAAAGATATCAGTATGACGGATATGGGACAAGCTATGTGGAGGGAAATACTGTCCGCAAGCTTAGGGTCGCCCCGGATATACGAAGAGAAGAAGAGAATCATCAGCTACCCCAGAGAAGACGGCAGGTACAAGCCCAGCCGAGAGCCCTATCCGGTATCAGCTTCGGATCCATGCTGGTACTTACACTTGCTATCATCACAACGGTTTATGTCTGTGTGGATTATCTGATGCTTCAGCACCAGGTAAGCCAGATGCAGAAGCAAATCGTCAGTATGGAAAAAGAAGTGACGAAGCTTACCCATGAGAATGATGCTGCCCTGGAAGCGATCAATACAGCCTACGATCTGGATTATGTTTATCAGGTTGCAGTGGAAGAATTGGGTATGGTATATCCCAATAAGAATACGGTTATTACCTACAAAAGAGGCACTACGGATTATGTCAGACAATTTGAGGATATTCCGGATTAAGATAAAATAGAAATCGAATTAACAAAGTGAATTAGGGATCAATCCACCGGCACATTGACTAGATAGCCCGGTATTCGGATTGAGTGTAGAAACTCATCGGATATTGGTAATATGGAGAGTTAAGTATGAGAAATTCACCCGAGAGAACAATTAAAAAGTTTACCTCCAAAATGCAAGCAAAATTATTGCTTGTATTTTGTATTATTACTATTCTGTTGGTAGCACTGATGGGGAGACTGATCTATATTATGCAGAAGGACGGAGAACGCTATGCAAAGCAGGTACTCTCCAGACAGACCTATGTCAGCTCGGTTCTTCCTTATAAAAGAGGAGATATTATGGATCGGAATGGGACCATCCTTGCCCGCAGTGAGCTCCGTTACCGCTTAATCATTGATCCTGCACTGTTAATTGATGCTGAGGATTATATTACACCTACGATCAATGCTCTAAGCAGCAACTTTGGGATAGAGCCGGAGGTGATTACCGGTATCCTGGAGCAAAAGGCCAGCAGTCGATATGCCATTGTACAGAAGAATCTGAATTATGACCAGGTGCAAAGCTTCAAAGCTATAATGGAGGAAGATAAGAACATCAAAGGGGTATGGTTTGAAGAAGAATATGTCAGAAGTTATCCATATAATACCCTGGCCAGTGATGTTCTGGGCTTTACCTCAGCGGATAATATCGGCTACTATGGAATTGAAGAGTATTATAATGATGAGCTAAACGGCACCAATGGTCGGGAATATGGCTATTATGATGCGGATCTGAATATAGAGAGAATTGTAAAGAAGGCAGTAAACGGTAATAACATCATCAGCACCATCGATATCAATGCACAGCGCATTATTCAGGAGCATATTGCACAGTTTAATGAAGAGTTTGGCAGTAAAAACATCGGTGTGCTGGTTATGAATCCGAATAACGGTGAGGTCCTTGCTATGGCCTCTAATCAGGAATATGACCTGAATTCCCCCAGGGACCTTTCGGTACTTTATTCCGAGAGTGAAATTGCAGGCATGAGCGATGAGGAGAAGACCGAGGCTCTGAATGCCTTATGGAAAAATGATGTGATCAGCAGCGGTTATGAACCGGGTTCCACCTTTAAACCGGTAACCATAGCAGCAGGCCTTGAGGAAAGTATACTGCATTTTGGTGACACCTTTTACTGCGATGGCGGCGAGACCATTAATGGCGTTCGTATTAAATGCAATAAGGTTACCGGACATGGACAAATAACCCTTGGAGAGGCGCTGATGCTTTCCTGTAATGATGCTCTCATGCAGATTGCTGCAAAAGAGGGAAGGGATATCTTCTATCTATATCAGAACAGCTTCGGCTTTGGTAAGAAGACGGGAATTGACCTCCCCGGAGAAGACAGCGGTTTAACCATGAGCCTGGATGGCTTAAATCCAATTGAGCTTGCAACCAATAGCTTTGGTCAGTCCTTTAATGTAACCATGATACAGCTGGCCAGCGCTTACAGCTCCCTGGTGAACGGAGGTTACTATTATCAGCCTTATGTTGTAAAAAAGATTGTCAATGAAAAGGGGGCTACCGTAAAAGAGTTTGATAAACTCCTGGTGAAGCAGACAGTATCGGAGGAAACCTCTGAATTCCTTCAGCAGTATACATATCAGACCGTGGAAGCAGGAACTGCCGGCGGTGCCAAGGTAGAAGGCTATGCCGTTGGCGGTAAAACCGGTACAGCGCAAAAGCTGCCCAGGGATGCCAAAACCTACGTGGTATCCTTTATCGGACAGGTACCTGCTGTTAATCCTGAGATTGTGATCTATGTTATGATAGACGAGCCCCAAAATGTTGAAAGACAAGCAGACAGCTCTATTGCAACCAAATTTGCAAGCAGGATCATGAAACAGCTTCTGCCTGCACTGGGAATATATCCGGAGGGCGACATTGATTATCTCTTGCCGGGAAAGACAACAGATTCTGATAGCTCCACAGGAAATTCCAGCGGCAGCACAGGCGGAGAAACAAATGGCACACCGACAGCTGGATCAAACAGTACAACGGGCGAGGCGTCTGGCAATACAGCAACAGGAGCTTCGACCGGAGGCGCTGACAGAGAAACAGGCAATATAGGCTCAGGAGAAGCAAACGGTACAAGCTCAGGGGAAACCGGCGGTACAACAAGCGGAGATAACGCTAATACCAATGGTGATGCAAGCAGT
>JAJUHH010000283.1 GCA_029267975.1 Clostridiales bacterium | reverse complement strand
GTGGCTTTTGTTGAGGGCAATCATGTAAGGCTCCTTACCAGGAATAACAATGATTATACCAACCGCTTCTATCCGATTGCTGACTCTCTTATTACTCTTGCTGCCGGGAGACCTATGGTTCTGGACGGAGAGATGGTAATTACAGATGCCAATGGTAAGACTGATTTTCAGGCCCTGCAGCATTATATGAAAAATCCCAAGGGTCAGAAGCTGACCTACATTATCTTTGATCTGCTGGCCCTGGATGGAAAAGATCTGAGAGGACAGCCCCTGGTTGAGAGAAAGGCAGTCCTTGAGCAATTACTAAAGGATGCGCCCCAAAATCTTTATTATAGCCGTCATGTACAGGGTAATGGTAAGGAAAGCTTTGCTGTAGCCTGTGAAGCAGGAATGGAAGGAATTGTTGGAAAGAAGGCTCATTCCGTCTACAGCGGTACAAGAAACGGTGACTGGATCAAGGTAAAATGCGATAAGAGACAGGAATTTGTCATTGGAGGCTATACCCTTACTGACAAGAGGACTTCCGGTGTCAGTGCCCTGCTTCTTGGTGTCTATGAAGGTGACGAGCTTGTTTATACCGGACGGGCTGGTAGCGGTCTGAGTGAGACAGAAATGAAGCTGCTGGAAAAGCAGTTCGAGAACCTGAAGATCCCTCATTCGCCTTTCAAAAAGGAACCCAAATTCAAATCCAGGGAAAAGGTCACATGGCTTAAGCCTGAGCTGGCAGCTGAAATTAAGTTTGCAGAATGGACGGAGGATGGGCTCTTAAGACAGGCAAGCTATAAGGGGCTTCGAAAGGACAAGAATCCAAGAGAGATCAAAAGGGAAAAGCCAGAGAATGACAGGAGTGCAGGGGGCTGTGAGGAGGAAAACAAGATGCCAATGGACACGAGCTCTCAAAAGCTTACAGTAGCAGGAATCAAAATCACCAACCCTGTTAAGGTGATCTTTGAAGACCCTCAGATAACAAAATTAGATATCATTCAGTACTATGCTAAGATTTCGGAGCGTATGCTGCCCTATGTCAGCAACAGGATCTTAAGTATTGTACGCTGCCCCAAGGGAGTATCACAGAATTGCTTCTATAAGAAGCATCCAGGTCCAGGAAGCAAGGGAATTGTTACCGTGCCTATTATATCAAGTGATGGGGAGACAGAGGAGTACTTTTATATAGAAAATCTGTCAGGACTTCTAAATGAAGTGCAGATGGGAACCCTGGAGTTCCATACCTGGGGAAGCCGGGTAGAGAACCTTGAAACACCGGACATTATGGTCTTTGATCTGGATCCGGATGAAGGCATGGAGTTAAGCCGTATCCGGGAAGGCGTCCTGGATATGAAGAGTATTCTTGCAGAGCTATCCCTTGATTCCTATCTGAAAACCAGCGGCGGCAAGGGCTATCATATTGTCGTGCCCCTACAGCCTACGGTCACCTGGGACAGCTTCCATGATTTTGCAAAGCGTGTGGCGGAGGTTATGGAACAGATGTGGCCGGATCGCTATACCAGTAATGTCCGAAAAGCCAAGCGTACCGATAAGATCTTTATTGACTGGATTCGAAACGCAAGAGGCGCAACCAGCATTGCTCCCTACTCTTTACGGGCCAGAAAAGGCGCTAGGGTGTCCATGCCTATTGCCTGGGAGGAGCTTGATACGGTTGCCCCCGATGGGATAACCATGTGGGATGCACTACAAAGAATAGAAGGAGAGGATCCCTGGAAGGATTTCTTTCAAAATGATCAAAAGCTTAAATAAGGAGGCAGCATATATGCAGAAAATTGAACCTCATCTATGGTTTGATAAGGAGGCTGTTGCAGCAGCCAGGTGGTATACGGAGCTTTTTGAGGATTCCGAAATTATTACCATCAACACTTTATATGACACTCCCTCCGGAGATAGCGAGATGGTAGAGTTTAAGCTTGCCGGCATGAAAATATCCGCAATCAGCGCAGGTCCATACTTTAAATTAAACCCATCCATTTCCCTAATGGTGGCTTGCCCTAACCCGGAAGAAGTAGACAGACTATACCGATCCCTGTCTGCTGGCGGATCGGAACTCATGCCTTTGGGAGAGTATCCTTTCAGTAAGCGTTATGTTTGGTTACAGGACAAATATGGCTTAAGCTGGCAGCTGGCAGCGGTAGAGAATATGTCAGAACATCAAAGAATTCGGATAAACCTGCTCTTTTCCGGTGAGTTCTGTGGGAAAGCAGAGGAAGCCATGGATTATTATCTTACTGTATTTGAGGACGCTAAGAAAGGCTATATAGGTAACTACAAGCCTAAGGAAGCCATAGATGCCCGGGCAAGGATCAACTATGGGGAGTTAACGCTTTTGGGAAATCAATTAATTGTCATGGATCATGGTTATGGTGGGAATTTTATGTTTAACGAAGCTTTTTCCCTTATGATACTTTGTAAGAACCAGGCTGAGATTGATTATTACTGGGACAAGCTTTCCTATGTACCTGAAGCAGAGCAATGCGGCTGGGTCAAGGATAAGTTTGGCTTGTCCTGGCAGATTGTTCCCAAGAATATGAATGATTGGATGGCAAAGGGAACAGACGAAGAAGTAAGACGGATGACAAAAGCATTTCTGAAGATGAAGAAGCTTGACATTGCAGAGATTGAAAAAGCAAGGTTAGGATAGGCTGAACTTATAAATGTGATTTATGATAGGGGCTGCTGCACTTGGTTAGTGAAAGAGGAGGGAAGAATTTTTCCTCCTCAATAGCTTATCTTATGCACAGCTTCTTTTTACTATAAAAAAGATGGTCGAGGTTTTTATTTATCCTGAGATGGACGAGCTATACCTGGGCATACATAATGACTCTGCTGCTGAAGGGAGCAGCATTCAAATGCTGTTTGGTACGGTATATCTGCTAGAAGGGCTGATCCGGAGTAAATTATATGATATCAAAGCAGGCGTTAATGATGGTCCACATCTGTTGATAGAATACCATGATATTCCATATTCCTGAGCCGGCCAAATTATACTGTTTGATAATTTCATTGATTGATTCAATGGTTTTGGCATTGATCGACCATACGATATGCTGTTGATTTTGCATACGGTAATAATAAAAGTACGGTGTTTGGGAGAAATCATCAAATTGTATGGCAGCCTTGGCATCATTGGCTAGGGCAAGTACCGAATTTAGGGTCATTACATTGGCAATGGTTCTGCTTGGAATATAAGGAAGCGCCCAATCATATGCAACGATGGGTATGCCAAGGGAGAGGTTATCCGTGGTTGTGACGGTAACCACATAGTCTAAAAAATTCTTTAATAAGCTTGTGGAGCTAACCGGTGCGGGAGGGTCTGAGTTAGTACCCCAGACATACTGTAAAAAGGTCAATTGATAACATATTCTGCTCAGGGCACCATAATCAAAGCGATGGAAGGTTATAGTATTATCTTTATATCGAATCGATGGATTTACGGTTAAGAACAGATAATAACCTACAGCGGCAAGACGGTTTGATACATAGGTAAGAAATTCAATATAAAGATGAAAATTGCTTGGCGTGATGCTGCTTAGGACGACATTCACTCCGCGATAACCGGCTCTTTTCATGATTTCCAGAACACTTTCTATCAAATAATTCTGATAATTTTTATTGATCAGTATTTCAAAGACTACATGCGCATTTGCTTCCCCTGTGGGAGACAGGGCTGATATCATTAAAAGTGGTATGGTATCGTAGGCTTTGGCCATTTGTATTATATGAGAATCGTCATCATAGGTTATCACCCTGCCCTCATCAGAGATTCGATAATTTAATACGGAAAGAAAGGTCAGGTAGGGTAAGGTTCTTCTTAGGGTCTTTTCATTGATATAGGGATATACGAAACCATTGGTGGTCAATTCCCTGCAGGTAGGATAACGGATTACCAGAGACTCACCGGGATAGATATATTCTCTGTTACATAAAAAGGAATTATTTCTTAGAAGCTGCATAAGAGATATTCCGTTCTTAGCTGCAATACCGTCCAGAGTATCCCCTTTCTGAACGATATAAGTCTGGGAAGGATGAACGATGACTAAGGTTTGCCCGGGAACAAGGACCGTTGAATTCTCAAGCCCATTATCATGTATGATGGTAGAGATAGGCACATGATATAACTCGGAAATGGATGCTAATGTATCACCATTTTGAACGACGTAGATATCCATAGAAAGCCCCATAGTTATGTTTACTAAATTATATTCGTGAAAAAAGATTACTGTACATGTCCGGGAAAATTAATTCCATAGGGTGGTAAGCAGGCAAGAGCTACACAAAGGGCAAAGGGT
>JAJUHH010000282.1 GCA_029267975.1 Clostridiales bacterium | reverse complement strand
CAGTATGAAAATGATGATATCATGCGTGAGGTATGGGGCGACGACTATGGTATTGCGTGCTGCGTATCCGCTATGAGAATTGGTAAGCAGATGCAGTTCTTCGGAGCTCGTGCAAACCTGGCAAAGGCATTATTATATGCGATCAACGGTGGTAAGGATGAGATCTATGGTGAGCAGGTTGCACCTATGTTTGCCCCGATTACCGGAGATTATCTGGATTATGATGAGGTTATGGCAAAGTTTGATCAGACTCTTGACTGGTTATCAGAGCTGTATATCAACACCCTGAATGTTATCCACTATATGCATGATAAATACAACTATGAGCGTCTTCAGATGGCGCTTCATGATATCAATATCCTTCGTACAGAAGCTTGCGGTATCGCCGGATTATCCGTTGTTGCAGACTCCCTGTCTGCGATTAAGTATGCTAAGGTGAAGGTAATTCGTAATGAAGCCGGCCTGGCCGTTGACTACGAGATTGAGGGAGATTATCCTGCTTACGGTAATGATGATGACCGTGTAGATCAGATTGCTATCGATATCGTTGAGAGATTTATGAATAAGCTGCGTAAGGTTAAGACCTACCGTGATGCAAAGCAGACTCTCTCCGTATTAACCATTACTTCCAATGTTGTTTATGGTAAGAAGACCGGTAATACTCCTGACGGACGTAAGGCGGGCGAGCCTTTTGCTCCCGGTGCTAACCCTATGCACGGAAGAGATAAGAAGGGCGCGATTGCATCCATGTCTTCTGTTGCAAAGCTTCCCTACAAGCATGCAGAAGATGGTATTTCTTATACCTTCTCCATTATTCCTAAGGCACTTGGTAAGACCCAGGATGAGCGTGTCAACAATCTGAAGGGCTTACTGGATGGATATTTCACCAGCAGAGGTCATCATATCAATGTCAATGTATTTGACAGAGAGACCTTACTGGATGCAATGGATCATCCGGAGAAGTATCCTCAGCTGACGATCCGTGTATCAGGCTATGCAGTTAATTTCATTAAGCTGAGCAGAGAGCAGCAGCTGGATGTTATTAACCGTACCTTCCATGAAAGAGGCTAGTGCGAAAATGATATTTTCGCACTGCTCATTTGGGCCTGCGTAATCCTCGGCCCAAATGAGTGCAAAGGTGAAAAATGCGAAAATATAAATCTATCTTCGCACTGAACATTTGGGCCTGCGTAATCCTCGGCCCAAACGAATACAAAGGTAAGGTATCTATATGAAAGGCAGGCTGAGTCTATGAGTATCGTCGGACGAGTACATTCCCTTGAAAGCTTGGGTACTGTGGATGGACCCGGAATAAGATATGTTGTATTCCTGCAAGGGTGTCCTCTGCGTTGCAAATTCTGCCATAACCCTGATACCTGGGATACTCATAAGGGAACGATTTTTACGCCCGAGGAATTAGTGTATGAAATAATCAAGTACAAATCCTATATGGCCTTCTCCAATGGAGGCGTAACCTTCACCGGCGGAGAACCTACCTTACAGGCAGAGTTTCTGCTTGAGGTGTGCAAGCTGTTAAAGCCCCATGGAATCCATGTGGCCCTGGACACCTCCGGTTTTATCTTAAATGATACCGTAAAGGAGCTTTTGGAGTATGTGGATCTGGTACTTTTAGACATAAAGAATTTTGATCCGATTGTCTATAAGGAAGTTACCGGTGTGGCTCTGGATCCGACCCTGAGATTTCTTGATTATCTTAGGGAGAAGAAAATAACTGCTTGGATCAGATACGTCCTTGTGCCAAAGCTGACGGATAATCTTGAGAGTGTGAAGGAGCTTTCTGCACATCTTGATCAATATCCAAATGTGGAGAAGATTGAGCTGCTGCCATTCCATAAGATGGGTGAGTACAAATGGAAAGAACTTGGCCTAAACTATACACTGAGTGATACCAAAGAACCGGATAAGGCCTTGCTGCTTAAGGTGAAAGAAATCTTTGAGAGTAACGGAAAGACCGTATCCGCAAATGCAACATAAGTAATATAATAATGATAATAGAAAGAAGAAGGAATGCAATCCCAGGCACTGGGGTGGCATTCCTTCTTTTTTATCGTATAGGAAATTTCTACAGGTGATCAGATCTGATTTCTGGCATATTAGGGAGAAATCAGGGCAGCGATTAATCATATATATAACAATTATACAAAATTGGTAAGAGATTGCATAATTTGTTGAAAAGTGTAATAAATTGATGTACCATAAGCATGTCAGAAATAATGAAATTATAACCAAAGGAGGAAATATATGATAAAACTGTCCAGTATCAGAACAAAGCTGGTCATTACTTTTACATTATTACTTGCTCTTTCCTCAGCAGCAATCGGAACGATAGGGAATATACGAACGGTTGACCTTGTATCAAAAAGCTCCATAGAATCGACACAGATTATGGCTCAAGAGGGAGCCAAATACGTAGAAACCAGAGTTGCTTCTGTGATTATGGTTCTGGCCACTATGGCTTTACAGGAAGAAATAAAATCCATGGATTGGGAGCAGCAAAAGGTACTTCTTGCTGAGTACCTTCCGGCAACAGATTTTCTTGAGCTTGGTGTGGTATCACCGGATGGAACGGCCCGTTATTCCGATGGATCGGAGAGTCAGCTTGGTGATCGGGAGTATATCATCAAAGCCTTTGCAGGAGAAGGGAATATCTCAGATGTACTGATCAGTAGGGTGACCAATAAGCCGGTGACCATGGTTGCTGTGCCCATCAGGAGAGAAGACCAGGTAGTAGGTGTTTTGATCGGACGTCGGGATGGTACTACATTAAGTGCCATAACCAACGATTTGAAATACAGTGATCTGGGCTATTCATTTATGGTAAACACTGAAGGTACCATTGTAGGACATGCAAATGAAGATTATGTCCTAAATCAGGTTAATCCCATAGCCCTTGCAGACCAAGACCCCTCCTATCAGGAACTGGCTAAGACAATCAAGCACATCATTGATGCCAAGGAGGGTTACCTAAAGTACCAGGAAGCTGATGAAAATAGCAAAGTAAATACAATCTATGCAGGCTTTGCACCGGTTCAGGGAACCAACTGGATTATAGTGAGTACCTTCAATGAAGCAGAGGAGCTTGCTGAGGTGTACGCACTTAGGACTGCTATGTCAATTACCTTAGTGATCTGTACTCTTGTTATCTTTATCGTTGTACTTCTGGTTGGTACCAAGCTAATACAACCTACTATCCTCATGTCCAAAATCTCCCAAGGTATATCCGAGCTAGACCTGACAGTAAATATACCGGACAAGCTGCTTAAGCGTAAGGATGAGAATGGAGCACTTGCCAGAGCAATGCAGGAAATCATGGAAAATCTGCGTAAAATCATCGGTGAAGTTACTGAATCCTCGATGCAGCTATCAGCCACAGCAGAGGAATTGACTGCTACCTCAGAGCAATCAGCCATGGCTGCAGAGGAAGTGGCCAAGACAGTGGAGGAGATAGCAAAGGGTGCCTCTGAACAGGCTTCCAATACGGAAAGCGGATCCCATCAGGCAATTATGCTTGGAGAATATATCGAGAAGAACAGGGATTACATGTACAATGTAAGAAATGCTGCGGATGAGGTTGCTCTTATGGTAAGTGAAGGTATTACACAGATTGACAGGCTGACTCAGATCACCAATGAGAATCATCAGGCTACCAGTGAAATCTATGATATTATTCTTCAGACCAATCAAAGTACGGCAAAAATCGGAGAGGCCAGCAATGTAATTGCTTCCATTGCCGACCAGACTAATCTGCTTGCCTTGAATGCCTCCATTGAGGCCGCCAGAGCAGGGGAGCTTGGAAAAGGCTTTGCAGTTGTGGCAGATGAGATTAAAAAGCTTGCCAATCAGTCCGCTTCCTCTACGGGACATATTGACACCATCGTGAAGGAGTTGCAGCTCATCGTTGCCAAAGCAGTAGAAAGCATTGAGAAAATTAATGCCATCACCCAGGAGCAGTATGACAGTGTACAGAATACGAAAGCCAGATACGAATCCATACAAAACGCCATGATAAAATCCGGCGATACTGTGGAGCTGCTTAGTGCATCGGAAGAAGAGATGCTGAGGGCTAAGAATGAGATTCTTGATATGCTTCAGACCTTGTCAGCCATTGCAGAGGAAAATGCGGCAAGCACCGAGGAAGCCTCCTCAGCCATGGTGGAGCAAAGCGTTTCCATGGAAGAAATCGCAAAGTCCAGCGAGAAGCTGGCCTTGCTTGCCATTGACCTGCAAGATTTGATTAAAAAATTTAAGGTATGACATAATGTATTACTGTTCACACCCGGCT
>JAJUHH010000281.1 GCA_029267975.1 Clostridiales bacterium | reverse complement strand
GTCTCCTCCCCAGGAGCCCCACATGGTTACTTCTATTACCTCACCATCATCACTTTTTTCGCTGCCACTGTCGGTCTTTGCACTTTCATTCCCCTGGGTCGCGGGTGTATTCTCCTTTGTTGTGTCTTCAGACTTTGCACAGCCTGCCATCAGGCTCATTACCATCACCATTGCCAGTAAGAATGCCCATGTTTTTTTCACATTGTTACTAATAATTTTTTTCATACTATTCCTCCTTTTTATTTGTTCGCTGCCAATAGGAAATTAGCAGGCGAAGTTACATAGTTAGCGAAACAGGCTTCTTCGCCGTTTTCATGATTATTTGTTTCCGGTAAATGCAATACCCTGAATGTAATATTTCTGGGCAAAGATAAAGATCAGTATTGTGGGCAGGGTTGCAATTACCGTTCCTGCCATCAGTGGTCCGTACATAGTGTTGTATTGATATTGGAAGGTGGACAAACCTACCTGGATTGTCATCATCTCCTTAGAGTTAAGGACGATCATGGGCCACATAAAGGAATTCCAGCCAGCCTGGAAGGTCATGATTCCCAGGGTCATTGCAGCCGGCTTAATCAGCGGCAGATAAATCTGCCAGAATATGCGGAATTCACTGCAGCCGTCAACTCTGGCTGCTTCTGCAAGATCATCAGGCAGGGTCTCAAAAAACTGCTTCATAAAGAATACTGCAAATGCTCCAACCGCTCCCGGCAATACAATTGCGGAATAATGATTAATAAATCCGCTTCCTCCCTGTCCAAACAGGTCATTGCCACCCACCAGAGGAAAATACTTCAGTACCAAGAACTGAGGGATCATGGTTACCACTCCGGGGATCATCATGGAGGATAAGAGCAGGGAGAAGGTGAGTGTTCTTCCCTTGAATTTTATCTTCGCATAGGAGTAACCCGCCAGGGCACCCAGGAACACATTGCTTATGACACCGGTAACCGCCAAAACCAGGGAATTCATGAAATATCGTAAAAATGGAATCGTCTTAAAAACTTTAACGTAGTTATCCAGTGAAAAATTTGCCGAAATCAGGGAAAGGGACTTGGAATATATCTCCCCCTCCGGCTTTAGGGACGTGGCTATCATCCACAAAAAGGGAAATACTGTCACCATGGCAATGCATATTGCAACAATGTACCAAAGAATATCCCGAAGACTTTTACTTGCTCTCATATCATATCCTCCTATATCTCCGCCTTATTTATTCGTTGATTGATGACTGTCATACCCAAGATGATCAGGAATAATACGAGTGAAATACTGGATGCATATCCCATCTTCAGATTTTTAAAGCCATTGTTGTAAATGTAGTAAACCAATGTGATCGTTGCATTACCGGGTCCTCCCTTTGTAAGCACAAAGGCCTGATCAAATACCTGTAGGGTACCGATGATCAACATGGTAGATACCAGGAAGGTTGTCTTCGTAAGAGAAGGCATTGTAATAAAACGAAACATTTGAAAACGATTGGCCCCCTCCACCTTGGCTGCCTCGTAATAAATCTGAGGTATTCCCTTCAGACCTGAAAGAAATATCATCATATTTCCTCCAAACCCTGCCCACAGGCTCATCATGACAATTGCAATCATGGCAAGCTTTGAATCATATAACCATGCCGGCCCGTCGATGCCAAAGATCTTTAGGAAACCGTTCAGTAAACCAAGCTGCGGATTTAAGATCCAGAACCAAAGGGTCGCTGTCGCTACCGTGGAGGAAAG
This sequence comes from Clostridiales bacterium, assembly GCA_029267975.1. GTDB lineage: Bacteria > Bacillota > Clostridia > Lachnospirales > Lachnospiraceae > Mobilitalea. The sequence continues at coordinate 2,593 of JAJUHH010000281.1, read as the reverse complement.
CACCGGTAAATAAAAGAGGGTGCGGAACAATCCAACCATTCGCTTCTCCGAATTGAGAAACAAGGCAGCCGCCAGGGATAAGAGCAAACCTGAGGGTACATAGAGTACTGTATAATAAAGTGTGTTCTTTAAGGATATCCAGAAAAACTGATCCTGGATAATCTTCCTGAAGTTTTTCAAACCGACGAACTTAGGCGCATTGATGATGTCATAATCCGTAAAACTTAATGCGATCGCCATAATCATCGGAAATAGTGTAAATACCAGGAAGAGTATTACCGGCGGCGCAGCAAATATCATCCCCATCGTATTTTGTTTTGCCATAGCATTATTTTTCCTCTTCAAAACTACTTCCCCTTTCGCATATCAATACCTGTGTTTTATATCATTTATATCATTTAACTGATCTATCTTTCATAAATTCCCAAGATAAGGCAAGATCAAACATTAAATTACCTTATATATTTTGTATGCTTATCAGCCGTTCACCAAATGTTTATTGTTGATTGTATACATATCTTAGCACCCCTAATATCGTTTGTCAAGGACTAATATTATATTTATTATGTTGTTTATATCATTTATTAGTCTTTTGCATATCATTTATATCATTTAAAAGCTCTTATTCGTCTGCCAGCTGATGTATATCATTCATGACCTCTCCTTCCGCTTGTGATGCAATATTTTTTATCGTATAAGAATTTTCCTTACTCATACAATAAAAAAGCACTATCATAGAACGACAGTGCTAATTCAAACTTCCATCACTTTATAGTGTTTCACCTGGGCCTTATTTATCCCCTTCAATAATCTCATAGGGGATCAATCTGGTCTCGACCTCTTTCTTTCCATTCATGCGTTCTGCCACCATTCGCACGCTGGTTGCACCAATCTGGTATTCCCCTTGCTTTACTCTGGTAAAAATCGGATTAGAATCATATATTTCGTCAATTCCGTCAAAAAATACAACCTTTTTCTCTTTCTCCTGCCCAAGCTTCTGCAAGGTTTTATATACCAGGATACCAATAGAATATTCAATGGCAAAGAAGGCAGTCATCTGTGGATTATTCAGAATAAAATCCTCTATGAGCTTTAGGTCTGTTTCCATGGATGCTTCTCCCCTGTCTGCAGACGGGAGCATGGACCTTAGATTAGTGATCCACATGGATTCGTTGGTGATAATATTATGCTCCAGATGATAATCGATAAAACCATTCTGCCTTTCTAAGATGGTTGGAGTCTGAACCGAAGCGTGGGACACAAAGCATATCTTGGTATGTCCATGCCGGAACAGCCAGTCTGTCAGTTCTTTTGCTGCCATATAATTATTGGTACCCACATAAGAGATGGGAATCCCCTTCAGCTGGCGGTCAATGAGTACAATCGGGAATTTCTCCACTGCAAGCTTTAGGACCAGCGCATTATAGGTTTCGTCATGAACACACATGACGATGATCCCTGCTACTCCAAACTCCAGCAGTTCATTCATTGCTGCTATCTCAGCTTCCTTGCTTCCATAGGTACATTTTAGGATGAAATCCAGATTCTGAGCCTTACACTCCCGCTCAATTCCCAGGAGCAGCTGATAACCATAGCTTGCTCCAAAAGCATCCATGATAACACCAATCACCCTGGACTGCTTCTTTTGATTCTTCGTCTGCTCCGAATGCATTTCGTTATTTTCCTGTTCATCTATTACAAAGGAACCTTTTCCGGGCATTCTTAAGATCACATTTTGCTCTGCGAGCATCTCCAATGCCTTCTTACTGGTGATACGGCTGACATTATACTGAAGCGACAGCTCCTTCTCTGAGGGTAGTCTGCTTCCCGGAGGAAATTTATTGTTTTGAATTCCTTCCATGATGTCATTATATATCTTCTCATATAGCGCTTCTTTCTTCAAATAGCTTCACCATCCGCTCATTTAAAATAATATATCATTTAATATATTATATATATCATTTGAGATCATGTCAACTATAAGCAAATCATGTCATCAATTTGGTAAATTTTATGACCCGTTCATACTTATTTAAAAGAATGAGATACTATGTAAAATCAAGATCCAGGCAAAAGCTTCCCTAAGATACTAGAAAGCTTTTCCTGGATCTTGATAGAAAGTCTGCCGGTAACAGCAGCAAACCTTACTCTGATATCATTTGGGAAAGGTTACAGTGAAGGTACTGCCTTCCTTTATGGCACTCTCCACCTCTATCCTTCCGCCATGGGCCTGCACAATGGATTTTACAATAGTAAGTCCTATGCCTGCCCCTCCGGTCATACGGTTGCGGGACTTATCTGCCCGATAAAAGCGTTCAAAGATAAAAGGAAGCTCGGATTCAGGAATACCGCTGCCGTTATCTCTGATGGAGAAGCCTGCCTCATACTCTCTTTCGAATAATTGAAACTTTATACTGCTGCCATCTCCTGAGTATTTTATGGCATTGCTTAAGAGGTTTACAAGCACCTGCTTCATTCTGCTCTCATCCGCCATCAAATGGATATGCGGTCCTTCTATGGCAACCTCCAGTGCATGCTTTTGAAGCTCTGCCTCAAAGATATTGATCACCTGGCTGATCAGCTCATGCAGGTC
>JAJUHH010000280.1 GCA_029267975.1 Clostridiales bacterium | reverse complement strand
TATCCAAGCAAGTTATCTGCTTGGAGCTTACACCTCCATAATGATAGGCAGGATCATAGGATTTCTCTTGGTCTTCTTCCAGATAAAATCACTTAAGGAATCTTTAATCTCTGTCTTCATCTTGCCCCAGTCGCAATTATTGCGGCTTAAGCATTTATCCAGTGCCTTCACCACAACTTCTCTTGCCTCATCCATGAGATTTTCAGATTCTCTTACATAGACAAAGCCTCTGGAGACGATATCAGGGCCTGAAAGCACTTGATTGCTGTATTTCTCCAGGGAAAGTACGACAATGATCAAGCCGTTTTCCGATAATAGCTGTCTGTCACGGAGTACGATATTACCCACATCGCCGACACCCAGACCATCCACAAGGATTCCCTGTGCAGGAACCTTTCCTGTAACACCGGCTTTCTCTTCTGACAAGGTCAGAACATCCCCTGAGGAAATCACAAATATATTCTCCTTTGGTAACCCAAGGGACTGTGCCAGCTCGGCATGACGGGTCAGGTGCTTATATTCTCCATGGACCGGAACCGCATACTTGGGCTTTAACAGCGTATACATCAATTTGATCTCTTCCTGGCAGGCGTGGCCGGATACATGGGTATCCTGGTAGATCACCTTAGCACCCTTCATGGTAAGATCATTAATAACCTTTGATACTGCTTTTTCATTACCGGGAATCGGGGTAGAACTTAATATTACCACATCTCCCGGCTTAATGGAAATCTTTTTGTGAATGGAAGCCGCCATTCTGGGAAGAGCCGCCATGGTCTCACCCTGGCTTCCTGTTGTGATCAGAACCAACTGGTCATCCGTATAGTTCTTCATCTGCTCAATGTCGATGAGCATATTATCCGGCATTTTAATATATCCAAGCTCTATGGCTGTTGTAACGATATTCACCATACTGCGGCCTTCGATCACTAACTTACGGTTAAACTTAGCCGCGGAATTTACTACCTGCTGAACCCTGTCCACATTGGAAGCAAAGGTTGCAACAATAATCCTCTGCTTGGCATTATCGGCAAAGATACCATCAAAGGTCTTTCCAACAGTTCTCTCCGACATAGTATAGCCGGGGCGTTCTACATTGGTACTGTCGCACATCAGGGCCAGTACACCCTTTTTACCGATCTCACCAATTCTTTGTAAATCTATGGGTTCACCGAATACCGGTGTATAGTCAACCTTAAAATCTCCCGTATGGAAGATGATGCCTGCCGGTGTATAGATTGCCAGGGCAGCGGCATCAGAGATGGAGTGATTTGTTCGAATGAATTCTATACGGAAGCATCCAAGATTAATAGACTGTCCGTACTTTATAACCTTGCGCTTTGTATTCTTTAACAAGCCGTGCTCCTTCAGCTTGCTTTCAATGATCGCTGTTGTCAGCTTGGTTGCATAAATGGGAGCATTCACCTCTTTCAGTACATAGGGAAGCGATCCGATATGGTCCTCATGACCATGGGTAATAACAAATCCCTTTACCTTATCGATATTTTCTTTCAGATAAGTAACATCCGGGATAACCAAATCTATTCCCAGCATCTCATCCTCCGGGAAGGATAAGCCGCAGTCTATGACAATAATACTGTCCTCATATTCAATTGCGGTAATATTCATACCAATCTGTTCTAACCCGCCTAAGGGGATAATTTTCACACCGTTTAACTGTGCTTTCTGTGTTATGTTCTTTTCTTTTTCTTTCAAATAATTGCACCTCCAATGGTATTATGTAATCTCTTTATCCATTAACTAAGTGCATAAGATAAAATGATTGCACACTTTCTCGCAGAAAAGGATCCCCTTACGAGAAGCTTCTCTTCCTGTAAGAAAGATTATACAACCATCCATGAATAGAAATATTCATCAGATTAGATCATCATAGATTTTTTAGCCTTGCATTTTTTACAGTGACCATACAGCTTTACTTCATGGTCAACGACTTGAAACCCCATGGTTTCATTAATCCGTTCTTCCAAAGTCTCTAACAGATCATCCTGAAAAGCATAAATCGTTCCGCAATCCAGACATATCAAATGGTGATGATGGTGGCAGGCTTCCTTCTGATTTCCTTTATTGATCTCGTAGCGCACGTAACCATCATCAAGATTTAATTTATCTATTAGATTCAAATCCGATAATACTTGAATCGTCCGGTAAACAGTAGCAATTCCGATATCAGGGTACTTTTTCTTCACATAGTCGTAGATTTCCTCCGCTGTCAAATGCTTCCCCGGTCTGCTGTTTAATACCTCCAGTATGGCCACTCTTTGTGTGGTTACCTTTAGTCCGTTTTGTTTTAACAAATTTTTAAACTGTTCCTGGCTTTCAGGCATATCATCACCTATTTTCATCTAATCTATATCCATGCATTTAATATAATTCAATTTTACTTCGTTTTAATTCGTTTAAATCCGCTTTATTTTGCTTTATTTTTTTAGTTCAATATAACTTCAAGATAAAATCTATTTGATATATTGCAAAATACAGTCAATATCTTTGATTTCGTCAATAAAATCCATATCTTCCAATTTGCTTAATTATTTTAAACCAATCATTAATCTCAATCTACTTCATTAGTTCAAAATAGCTTAATATCGTTCATCAAAGCTTAATATAATTCAATATCATCCAATAATTCCTGAAAAATTGCTGCTACAGACTGCAGCTCCTTTTCATCCTCAACAATATCATATACCGCCTCTTCATCGGTATCTCTTGAAATATCCTTCAAAATAAGAGCCTCGGCTTCCTCGTCCTCTTCCCCAGTTGTACTGACTAAGAGGTAGTCGACTCCGCCCAGTCTCGTCTGTTCCAATACTTCAAATATGACCTCTTCGCCATCCTCTGTGGTAAAAGCAATTCGATCCGGTCTGTTCTCCATATGAATCCTCCATGCTGCCATTCACTGCATAAAACACACCCTACGGGATATGCATACCGAATGCAGATACTCATAGCTTGCTGTAAATGGCAACGCTTATATTTCTTCTTTGTTCTTAAAATGCTGCAAATCAAGATATCCCTGCAGAATTAAAACAGCGGCCAGCTTATCGACAACCAAGGCCTTTTCACTGTAATCCATACCACTTTGAGACAATACCTGATGTGCTGCAACCGTAGTAAGCCTTTCATCCCACAGAATCACCTCAAGTCCTGTCCGGGCTCTCAGCTTTTGGGCAAACTCTTCCGATTTCTGCGCTCGTTCACCAATGGAATTGTTCAGGTGCTTGGGGTAGCCAACTACAATCGTTCCAACCTCATATTCCTTAATCAATTCCTCTATTCTTGCAAGGGTTTGGCGAAGCTTATTCTCCTGCTTTCTTCGAATCACCTCGATGCCCTGTGCAGTTAAAAGAAGCGCATCACTGATTGCGACTCCTACCGTCACAGAACCGTAATCCAACCCCATAATTCTCTTCATTTATTCTGTATCCTTCCGCAATAAATCATTCATACATTGAAATTGCCCATCATTGATCTTAGACCATTGATCATAAATCCAATGATCTGTCATCTCAACGATCAATCGCCTGGTGATCATTAACCTTGTGATCATTGATCTTGTGATCATTAATCTTGTGATCATTAATCTTGTGATCATTGATCTTGTGATCAATGTAAAAACGCAACAATTCTTCAATTATCTCATCACGCTCTACCTTCATAATCAGGCTTCTGGCACCCTTATGGCTTGTTATGTAGGTTGGATCCCCTGACATAATGTAGCCTACAATCTGATTAACAGGATTATAGCCCTTCTCGGTTAACGCGGAATATACGGTACGAATAACATCACTTACAATAACCTCTGTATCTTTTTGTACTCTGAAATATTGGGTATTGTTTAATTTCTGCATTGAATCACTTCCTTCTCTTCCCACTGCTTATACTACGACTAATACTATCTTAATATATTCTACCAAAAAATTCAATGAGTTATTTCACAAAGCAGGATTTCATTGTTCAAAAACCCGGTTACCCTAGCCTGAAGGACCTGATTGGATAGGTCATGATCGGAAGGAACCGCCAGTTTTAGGTACCTTTCGTTATGCCCTACCTGATAGGTTTGACCATTCATAACAGTCTCTTCTTCAAACAGAATTTTCTCTATTCTGCCCAGGAATTGCTTCTCATATTCCTCTGCCATGAAATTTGACAGATTGATGAGGACATCACTGCGCGTATTTTTTACTTCCTCTGCGATCTGATCTGGCATCTGGGCCGCTTTGGTTCCTGCCCGCTTTGAATACTTAAAGACATGAATGCGGGCAAATCCGATTTTCTTAACAAATTCCAGGGTCTCCTCAAATTCCTCCTTTGT
>JAJUHH010000279.1 GCA_029267975.1 Clostridiales bacterium | reverse complement strand
TCCGGCATGGGCTGCTAATATCTTCTGGGTCATGGTCATACCCATCGCACATTCCTCCTCCTTGAATTCTCACCTTGATAAAAGCGCATCTATAACCTTGTCACCCATTTCCCTGGTTCCAACTAAGGTCTTCCCCTCGGACATAATGTCTATGGTCCGATAGCCCCTCCTTAAGACCTCCCTGACCGCAGCTTCGATCGCATCAGCTTCCCGGATTAAGTCAAAGGAATAACGAAGCATCATAGCGGCTGACAGAATTGTTGCAATGGGATTGGCCTTATTCTGCCCTGCAATATCCGGTGCAGAACCATGACTGGGCTCATACAGTCCCAGCTTGCCATCACCAAGACTTGCGCTGGCCAGCATTCCGATGGAACCGGTGATCATGCTTGCTTCATCTGACAGGATATCACCAAACATATTTTCCGTAAGGATGACATCAAATTGTCCCGGGTTCTTCACCAGCTGCATAGCACAGTTATCCACCAGCATATCACTTAGCTCCACCTCAGGATACTCCACTGCCACTTCCTTTACTACCTGTCGCCATAGTCTTGAGGAATCAAGCACATTGGCCTTATCCACACTGCACACTTTCTTCCTGCGTTTCATGGCAACTTCAAAAGCCCACTTGGCAATTCTGCGGATTTCCTTCTCATCATAGATTAAGGTATCCGTTGCCTTTCTGATTCCGTTCTCCTCTGTGGTACTGCGGGGTCCAAAGTAGAGTCCACCGGTCAGTTCCCGCATCACTACAAAATCAAAGCCTTCTCCGATGATACTCTCCTTTAAGGGACAGGCTGCTTTCAGTTCCTCATACAGGACTGCGGGGCGGATATTGGCATAGAGCTTAAGCCCCTTTCGAATCGCCAGCAAACCTGCTTCCGGACGTAAATGAGGCGGAAGACTATACCAGTTTGATTGCCCCACATTGCCGCCGACTGCACCTAGCAATACCGAATCGCTCTCTCTGGCTGCTTCCAGGGCCTCCTCTGTCAGCGGTACCCCTGTTGCATCAATGGATACACCGCCCATCAATACTTCCCTATAATGAAATTCATGGCCATATTTGCTCTCAATCGCATCGAGAACCTTTTTTGCTTCCGTGATGATCTCCGGTCCTATTCCATCCCCCGGAATGACTGCGATATTGTAGTTCATTGAATTTCTCTCCTTTTACACTTCCTTTGATCTCTTTGTTGTAATAGTAACACATGATCTGGTATAATTAAAATACATATTAATCATAGCTATTATAATCTGCAGTTATTATAACTACATATTAGTGACAGTTTAAATATGTATTTATCATAGTTTAAATTAGTGGCAACTTTATAAATCTGTATTTATCATAATCCGAATCAGTGACAGCCGTAAAATGATATATAATGCGGGCTGTATTCACTAGCTATAAGAGATTATTTATGCTGTCACAGCAAATGGAGAGGATGGAGGAAAGAATGGAGCGAGTGGAGCAAAATTTATCCTTATATTATATCTTTCATTGTGTTGCTGAGGCTGGGAATATCTCCCGCGCCGCAAAGCAGCTTTACATCAGTCAACCTGCAGTAAGCAAATCCATTCAAAATCTGGAGCAAAATCTGGGGGTTGTATTATTTATTCGTAATTCCCGTGGGGTTAAGCTGACTGAGGAAGGGGCACTCCTTTATGAATATACTGCCACGGCCTTCGATACCTTAAGAAAAGCCGAGGAAAGCATTCGTCAAATCCATGCTCTGGGAATCGGTCATCTGCGTATCGGTGCCAGCTCCACCCTGTGTAAATATCTTCTTCTGCCTTATCTGGACGGCTTCGTAAGGGAGAATCCCCATATCAAGATTACCATTGAGAATCAGTCCTCCTCCCATACCATGAAGTTGCTGGAAGACAACCGGCTCGACATCGGTCTGATCGCTAAGCCGGCGAGTGAAGCCTATCAGTTCTATTCCCTGGGAGAGATAGAAGATATCTTCGTTGCAAGCAAAGCTTATCTTGACCATCTTAGTGAGCGTATCACTTCGGAGGATATTTTCTCCCATGCTAACCTTATGCTCTTAGATGAAGAAAATGTATCCCGTCAGTACATTGAAGAATATTTTAAGAAGAATTCCATAGAGCCTAAGCACATACTTGAGGTGAGCAGCATGGATCTTCTGATTGAATTTGCAAAAACCAGCCTGGGTGTAGCCTGTGTCATCAAGGAATTTGTTAAAAAGGAATTGGAGGAGGGTACCCTGCTTCAAATCCCCCTGAAAATACCCATTAATAAAAGAGAGGTCGGCTTCTCCTATCTGAAGAATGCTTTCCTCTCTCATTCCATGCAAAAATTTATGAACTATATCTCCGGGGGTAACTCCTGATCATTCTCTGGAGCTGATGTAGCTGTGGGGTTCGGAGTATTGGTCGGTTTGGGCGTAATGGTTGGCGGATCGATATAAGCCGGACGCTCATCAACCAGGAAGTCCGCACTGACATAGCAGATTGCCCCATTATATTTAAAGCTTGCCCATCCATCCACGATCTCGATCACATTGACCCTCTCTGTGTGTACCAGAAAGCCAACGATCTCACCATCCTTGGAAGGGGTTGCCCGAACATTGAGCACCGCATTATACTCACCCAGCTTTACATACATGGTGGTTGTCTGCCCTACATGAATGGGCTTACTGTCTGTTGAATCCCCATCCTGAGCAGCCTCATCAGAAGCCTCTGTATCCGATGCCTCATCTGTATCCCCGGCTTCAGACTTATCTCCTTGCTCAGCTGTATCCCCTGATGCAGCTGTATCCCCAGTCTCTCCTTTGCTAACGGTGGTCGGAATATAATCAATCATTTGGTCCTTTTTACTGCAGCCTGCCAAAATCAGGCATAATAGCAGCGTAAGGTATCGTAACCTCTTTTTCATCATCTTCACACTCCACTGAACTCTTTCGTATCATCATTTCTTACTATCTATCATAGCACATTTGTCCCATTTTCAAAAGAAAAATTTGAAAGCATTGGGAATACTATACTTTTCTTCTATTTCTTCCCCAGTTACCCAAAGGAAGTCTCCTTCTTCTTTTGGAAGCTGCGGCAGCTTGTCAAGTTGAATATGATAAGCGGTCATATGCCATTCCACATGAGTAAAAATATGCTTTGCTTTCCCAATGAAAGCTACATCGGCCTCTTGGATCCCCCAGGAAGTAAGAAGCTGTGACAATTCAGAGGCTTCATAATAGCACTCCAGCCCCGGCAGCTCCCAAAGTCCTGCCAGCAATCCTCTGGGAGGTCTTTTGCGAATGGCTATCTTATTCTCATACTCCATCCGTAAAATTGTACGCTCCAGCTTTTTTCTTTCCTTTTTTTCCTGCTTTACCGGAAGCAGTCCCGTAATATCCTGCCGATGGGCCCTGCATAAATGCATCACCGGACATTGATCACACAAGGGTTTCCCGTTGGGCAGGCATACAGTGGCTCCCAGTTCCATCAAGGACTGGTTAAAGTCACCGGGTCGATCCTGAGGCATCACCTCCATGATATCCTTCCAAAGCTCCTTCCTGACGCTGTCCTTGGTGATATCATCAAAGCTTGCGGCAATTCTCTTCATTACCCGAAGGACATTGCCGTCTACAGCAGGTACAGGAATTCCGAAAGCGATTGAGGCAATGGCACCTGCGGTGTATTCCCCAATGCCCGGCAGCTTCTTGAGCAGCTCATAATCTGCAGGCATGCTGCCATTATATTCCTCCATAATCTGCCTTGCTGCCTTTTGAAGATTTCTGACGCGATTGTAATAACCCAGACCTTGCCATAGCTTGAGAAGCATCTCTTCATCAGCTTGTGCCAGGGACCTGATATCCGGCAGGGCCGTGACAAAGCGGTCAAAATATCCCTTCACCGCTTCTACTCTGGTCTGTTGCAGCATAATCTCCGATATCCATACATAATAGGGAATCGGATTCTCTCTCCAGGCAAGTATCCTTGCATTGTAATCAAACCAATGGAGCAGGTAAGGTACAATCTCTTTATAATCATAGGTCATATTATTTCTCCTAACTAGGTTGGATGAATCCTTAGCTCAGGTATGCAGCTCAGGTGTGCGGTTCATGTATGCTGCTCCTATGTGCAGCCCATGCAAGCCTAATGATGCTGATGCATAAGGAAGATGTTAAGGATGAAGTTAATAAACAAGTTAATGAGCAAAGTTAATGAAGAGGCTGTTACATTACGTAATAGCCTCTTCCTCTTTCATTTACATCATGTAACAGCTGCATCTTATCTACTTCATTATACTACATTGCTTTATCCTTCTCCAGGAATTTGTACTGGGAAAGATATAATTCACTGTAGCAGCCATTTTGTTT
>JAJUHH010000278.1 GCA_029267975.1 Clostridiales bacterium | reverse complement strand
TTCTTCGGCATTTCCTAATTCCTATTGTGTGATTTGTTATCAGTTAATCCGGCCTACAGCTCTACCAGGTGATAAGGCAGACCAAGCTCCTCTAAAAGCTGCTGCTCTCTCTTATGACAGGTAAAGAGTAAGGTCTGCTTTCTTTTTGCAATCTCACCTAAAGCCGCCTTCACCCTCTGATCATCATAAAGGGCAAAGCTGTCATCCAGTAAAAGCGGAACCTCATCCTTCCCCAGGAGCAGATCTGCTACTGCCATACGCAGGGCAAAATATACCTGGTCTATGGTCCCTGCACTCAAACGGTCCAGAAGGATATAAGCACCGTTTAGGCCAACCTTGACCCCAAGCTTCTCGTCAATCTTCAAATCCTCATACTTATGCCCCGTAATACCGGAGATTACCTCAGATACTGTACGATTAAGCTCCTGTCCGAAGCTGTCATGAATCTGTGTGGATAGCTCCTGGATTGAGGAAAGGGCCAGCTTAACTGCCTCAAGCTCTACCGCATCCTCCTTCAGCTTTTGCTCCATCTCACGATAGCGCTGCTGGGCTTTCATCAGTCTGTCTTCATTTCCTTCCAAGGTGGAGATCTCCCATCGTAAGCGGTCAATCTTACGGCTGCAGGTACTAAGCTGCTGCTCTAACATTGACAGTCTGTCCATGGTCTTCTCTTTTCTTAGACGAATATCCTCCTGAAGTCGTTGCATTGTCTGGGGAGTTAATTCCTCTGCCGGCAGAAAATACTGTACATATTTCATAATCGTCTCATAGACCGCATCCCTGCTGTCCAGCAGCTCGTTCCTGCGCCGCTCCAACTCCAGCTGCTGCTTCTTTCCATATTCCAGGTCATAAGAATTCTTAAGAAGGGTATCCTGCTTCTCACCGAGCGACCTGATATCCGCCACCTGATGCTTTTTCAGTATATGATCCAGCTCCTTCTTAAGCGCCTGCATTTTTTTATGCAATACTTCTTCTCTCTCTGCAAGGTCCTGCCATGCTTTTTTCGATTTATTATTCAATATAACATATCCCGCTATACCAATCGCAATGAATAATGCAGCTAAAAGCAGCCCATATGCCTTAGCGCTTGTAACCACTACAAGGATAATGGCAAAAAGTACCGTGGGAAGCATAGTAAGCGCAAGGTTCTTTCTGCTGTTGCCCCCAAGACTTTCCTTCTTATTTTGAACCTCCGGAGTCTGCTTGTCCAGCTCCAGAAGCTTTCTCTGCAGTTCTTCCGCTGCGGCTTTATCCTCCTTGATTACTTGAATATCCCCGCCGGTTTGCTCCAAGCGCTCCAACTTCCCATTCAAATCCTCCTCATGTGCTTGCAGCTGAGCTAACTGTTTGCTTAACTCCTGGTAGGAACGGTATTTTTCAAGGATTGCAGGAAGCTGCTCCATACGCCTTTCTGCTTCTTGGTCCTGAGATGCCTTCAGCTCTTCCTTCTGTTTCTTCAGGTCCTGCTCCTGATTAAGCATTTCCTTCAGCTGCATACTAAGCTGATCCATTTTCTCTTCATTGGCCAGAGCATCCTCGATGTTCTCTTTCAGGGTCTTCAATGCCGCCTGATTCTGTGCCGGATCCAGCTGCTTCTTAAGCTCTGTCAGTGAGCTGACTGCCTTGGCCACATTTACCTCCTGGCTTTTAGCAACAGACAGGTTGGCGATGTAATTACGAACCTGGGTCGCAAGCTCTGCATCCGTGTGTGCCTTCAGCTGTTCTATACTGACAGTATTACGAAAGGCTGTCTCCGTCATACCGGGTATCAATTCACCGATATTTCCTTCCTTCAAATCCACTTCACGTCCGGTAAGTAAGTCGGTTACGGTAAAGCTTTTATCATTGGCATGAAAGCTCCTTTTAAGGAGATAGGTCTTGTCCCCGATCGTCAGCTCCATGCTGCCGCCAAAAGCCCCCGGATAATCCCAGGGCAGGTATCTGGTATAAAGATCCTCCTTGGATGCGGAGCCCCTGCCGCGTAAACGCTCAATACCAAACAGCATTCCCTTAATAAAGGTATGTATGGTTGACTTGCCTGCTTCATTTTGCCCATAGATCAGGTTAATGCCAGGCTGCAGATCTATCTCCTTATTATGAAAGCGCCCAAAATAATTCATTTTTAACTTATGAAAAAGCATTTCTGCACCACCCTTCTATCTGTCTCTGGCCGAGAGTAAGGCTTCTATACCATAATAGAGCGCTTTCCGTGCAATCTCGTCCTGCTTGGCATTATCACGGATCTTCTGAATGAACATACCGATGACATTATCCGCATTCTCCCGGTACAGGGCATCAAAATCGTAATCCGGTACAGACTGATCCTCTACCTCAAGCACGCAGCCCAGTCCCCGGAGGTCCTCCTTATTAAAATGGATGCTCTCATCCCTTAGTCCCTGTATGCGAAAGCTGTAGATATTTTTTGCTCCCTGCTCTCTGATGATCTCTCTTGCCATATCAAGCAGGGCACCGTTGGTGGTCTCCGGATTTACCGTCAGGCTGCATCTTAGGTACTGTCTTCTGGAATGGGCTACAAAACGGGCATTGGTGATTACCTCACCTTCCGCATTCCGGCTAATCTCACCCAGTATATATCCCCGTTCTCCGGTTTCATTTTTATCTAAGGGCTCCAGGGAACCGCAATATGCAATCCTGTCACTGATGAATTCCGGCTTATGGATATGACCAAGGGCAATATAATCATATCCCAGGTCCATCAGCTTCTTCCGGTTGATGGGAATATTTCTCTCATCCCCACCATGGGCAAGGAGGATATGCAGCTTATTATTCTTCTCAGGCTTTGCCAGATCATAGAGGGGCTCCGTGATGTCCTTGCTGCGAAAGCTCAGGCCATAGACCTCAACTCCCAGCTCTTCATATACCTTCACTTCCAGGGCGTCCTGTATGAAGAAATGCACCTTCTCATCCCATTCAAAGCCGGAATAGTTGGATCTTGCTCCGATATAATCATGATTCCCCGCCATAACCACAGCCTTGGCCGTCTCCAGCCTGCTAAGGATATAGTTTACCTCCTTCAGCTCTCTTACCAGGGGCTGCTTATGGAAGAGGTCCCCTGCGATCAGCAGCAGGTCTGCCTTTTCCTCATTGCAGATACGTACGATATCCTGAAAGCTGTCCCATATTTCTTTCTCCCGCTCTTCTCCCCAGGGCATATTGGAATCAGGAACTGCCCCAAGATGAACATCTGCGAAATGTATAAATTTCATTTGCCTGCCTCCTTAGCACAAGTGCAATCTATGTTTACGATCTTCTCTTTCCATCCTAACATCTGCTGTGGACAGCTTATGACCATCCTATAAATATACTGCCTATGGTTATTATACCGAAGAAGCTGCAAAATCGCAAGTTATCACCGAACATTCATTCTGCCCATATCGTAAGCAAAAGCGGCTCCGCACTTGCATTTTCCATAGTATGCGAGTATACTCTTGTTAATTATTGGACTGGGGGGAAGCCGCCAGCAAGACAGAGAGGAGAGTTACCCATGAAAACCCTGGAAACAAACCGTTTGATCTTACGCTCCTTTAAAGTGACAGATCTGGATGATTTCTATGAATACGCCAAGAATCCCAATGTGGGGCCCAACGCAGGATGGCCGCCCCATGCAAGCCGGGAGGATTCAAGAAAAATCCTAACCTCCTTTATTGAAAATGGTGAGGTTTGGGCAATTGTACTGAAGGAAAATAACAAGGTGATCGGTTCTCTTGGAATCCACAGGGATCAGCTACGGACCGCAACGGATGTCAGGATGCTGGGTTATGTCCTTTCTGAGGATTACTGGGGTCGGGGGCTTATGACGGAGGCCGCCAGAGCAGCCATACGCTATACCTTTGAGACCATGGACATCTCACTTCTGACGGTTCACCATTATAGCCATAATCAACGCTCCAGACGCGTGATCGAGAAGCTGGGCTTTCATTATGAAGGTACCCTGCGGCATTGTTCCAGAATCTATGACGGTACCGTTCATGATACTGCCTGCTACTCCATGACACGGGAAGAGTGGGAGAAGCTATAATTTTAAGATATAAGAAAATACCCAGAAATCTTGAGTACAAAATAAAGAAGGACATTACGGGTTCCCGGTGATAACATACCTAACACCTCAACTCGTATATGTCCTTTTTTATGCGATCATAGGAAAAGCATCTCTGATCATGAAGCTATAATTTCTGTCCGTCCTGCTTCTCTGTGTCCTCAGCAGTATCCTTTTATACCGGCAGACGAATTACTGTGCCGTGGAGGTATCTGATGGTGCTGTACTTTCCGGGACAGATCCCTGGCTGCCTGCAATATTTCTGATTAATTCAAAGGCTCCTGTGCTTGCCAGGCCGCTTGCCAT
>JAJUHH010000277.1 GCA_029267975.1 Clostridiales bacterium | reverse complement strand
TTTGTCTAATTAGGTGGTAGTGGCTTCTTGTATTTATGCATTTTGACACTTAACAAAAGTGTAGAAAAATGGTAATATAGAGTTATTAAGTTGTTTGGTCAATAAATTAATTAAGGAGAAAATAACCTATGAAGATGATCATCCGTTGGTTTCCCGGTGGGGATGACAGCGTAACCCTGGAGCAGATCAGGCAGATTCCGGGAGTAAGCGGTATATGTGCCATGCTTTCTGATATACCGGTTGGTGAGGTATGGCCTTTAGAGCGGCTGCAAGCGCTGCGCGCCCAGGTGAATGCTGCCGGTCTGTCACTGGAGGTAATTGAAAGCGTCAACATTCATGAGGATATTAAGAAAGGATTAGCAAGCAGAGATAGATATATAGCGAATTATATTAAGACTCTGGAGAACCTTGGAAAGGTAGGGGTAAAATGCTTATGCTATAATTTTATGCCAGTCATGGACTGGATCAGGAGTAACCTGGCTTATGAGCTGGAGGATGGCAGCTATGCCATGCATTATGACCATGAAGAAGTACTGAAGCTGAATCCCTCCTTGATTGCCAAAGAAATGCTCGGAGGTTCCAAGGGTTATACCCTGCCCGGCTGGGAGCCGGACCGTCTGGCCAAAATGTCAGCGGACATTGAATTCTATCAGGCTATGACCACCGACCAGTACTGGCAGAATCTGAAATACTTCCTGGATGCTGTGATTCCATATGCAGAGCAGTACGATATCAAGCTGGCAATTCATCCGGATGATCCTCCTTTTAATATTTTTGGACTACCCAAGGTGATCAGCAATGCAGAGAATATCCGCAGGTTCTTAAGCCTAAATGATAGTAAGTATAACGGTTTGACCCTATGCACCGGCTCTCTGGGAGCCTCCCTGGAGAATGATATTGCCGCCATTGTCAGGGAATTTACTGCAATGGGAAGGGTACATTTTGCACATATCAGAAATGTAAAGCACTCTCAGGAGAAGGTATTCGTTGAATCAGCCCATTTAAGCGAGTGCGGTGATCTGGATATGTATCAGATTGTGAAGGCTTTTCATGAGAACGGTTTTGATGGCTATATCCGTCCTGACCATGGTCGTATGATCTGGGGAGAACAGGCAAGACCTGGTTATGGACTTTATGACAGAGCAATTGGGGCCAATTATTTGTTGGGTCTTTGGGAAGCGATTGAGAAAGGATCAAAGTAAGCAGGATGGGGAAGGCACAGAAAGAAGAAAGGCATGGTTAATCTATGGAGTTTACGAAGGCTTGGTTACAGTATCACAGCATAAAGGGTGTAAAAGAAACAGAAGGCTCAGAGGAATCAAAAACAGAAATAACTATATATAACGAACATAAGTGTGACATAACAAAGAGTGCAGTAGAGGAACTGCAAATGGCACTTGCCTCCTTATATGGCAGCAGAATCGCACTTGCACAGAACGAGGCAGAATTTCAAAGTGCGACGGCAGGAATCCGCCTGGTACTGAATACAAGCCTGGGGCTGGGGCAGGAAGGGTATCATATAAGAAGCGCCCAGGGAAAAATAACAATCAGTGCTTCAGGAGAGGCTGGTCTGTTATATGGGGCTTTTGCCCTGCTGCGTAAGCTGCAGCTGGATCAGGTCCCTGATCTTATGACATTTACCTGGGAAGAGGAGAAAATTCCCGCTAACCCATTCCGAATGCTGAACCACTGGGACAATATGGACGGAGAGATTGAGCGGGGGTATTCCGGTAAGTCCTTCTTCTTTGAGAAAGAGGAGATACTGATCAATGATCGGACCAAGGCTTATGCAAGAATGATTGCTTCCGTCGGTATCAATGCTCTGACCATCAATAATGTCAATGTAAAGGGTGCGGCAACAGAGCTGATCTCTGACCGCTATTATGACAAGCTGGATAAGCTGTCCGGACTTTTTGCCGCTTATGGTATAAAGCTTTACTTAAGTATCAATTTTGCCGCCCCCATTGATCTGGGCGGTCTTACCACTGCCGACCCTTGTGACAGCCGGGTGTGCGACTGGTGGAATCGTAAGGCCCAGGAAATATGGGAGAGGCTTCCCTTACTGGGCGGCTTTCTGGTGAAGGCTGATTCGGAAGGAAGGTCCGGCCCCTTTACCTATGGCAGAACCCATGCGGACGGTGCCAATATGCTGGCCCAGGCGGTGAAACCTTACGGTGGCCTCATTATCTGGCGCTGCTTTGTATATAATTGTCAGCAGGATTGGCGGGATTTAAAGACCGATCGTGCCAAGGCCGGCTATGATCATTTTATGCCCATTGACGGTAAATTTGCAGACAATGTCATCCTGCAGATTAAGAACGGGCCTATGGATTTTCAGGTTCGTGAGCCCATCTCCCCTTTGTTTGGCGGATTAAAGAAGACCAATATGATGCTGGAGGTTCAGATTGCCCAGGAATATACAGGCCAGCAAATGCATGTATGCTATCTAATCCCCTGGTTCAAGGAAATCTTGGAATTTAATACCTATTGTGATGAAGAGCACGGTACTGTAGCCGACATCATCAGCGGCAAGACCTATGGCAATGCCCTGGCTGGCATGGTAGCAGTGACCAACACCGGTAATGACAGCAACTGGACCGGTCATGACCTGGCTGCCGCCAACCTATATGGTTTTGGCAGACTTGCCTTTGATATGACACTTGCTTCGGAGGAGATTGCAGGAGAATGGATCAGCCAGACCTATGGCAATGAAGGAAAGGTTCAGGAGAATATTAAGAAGATACTGCTGATGTCTTGGCCGGCCTATGAAAAATACACCTCACCCTTAGGGATTGGGTGGATGGTAAAGCCCAACAGCCATTTCGGCCCTGATGTGGACGGTTATGAGTACGACCGATGGGGTACTTATCACAAGGCCGATCACAAGGCAATTGGCCTGGACCGTACTATGAAGGGCACCGGTTACACAGGGCAGTACAATGAGCCCTTAGCCTCCATCTATGGGGAGCTGACGCGTTGCCCTGAGGAGCTTTTGTTATTCTTCCACCGGGTGGAATATGATTATGTACTTTCCTCTGGGAAGACCCTGCTTCAGCATATTTACGATACCCATTTTGAAGGAGCGCAGGAAGCGGAGCTCTTTGTTCGTCTCTGGGAAGAGCTGCAGGGAATGATCGAGGAGGAAACCTATCAGAGAGTGTTGCAGAGACTGAACTTTCAGAGGGAGCATGCAAAGGAATGGTGTGATGTGATTAATTCTTATTTCTACCGTAAGACCCTGATTCCGGATGCCCAGGGCAGAACCTTATATTAACAGAAGCGCTTCTTAATTTATGTAAGGAGGAAATGTTATGGCAGATGCAGCACTTCGGCTTGCACCCATATTTTCAGATGGAATGATCTTACAGAGAGATAGCTGCAATCACATCTACGGATGGGATCCTAAGGCATCCATGATTACAGTCGTGTTTCTTGAGCAGGAATATCAGGCAAAGGTGGCTGCGGACGGTGCCTTTGACCTTGTCTTGCCGGAGCTTGCAGCAGGCGGACCCTATCAACTGACAGTCAGAGGCAGCAGTGAGCTTACCATATCGGATATATATTTTGGGGATGTTTATCTTCTGGCCGGACAATCCAATATGCAGCTTCCTGTCCAGAGAGTGCTGGATGTCTCTGCAGAAGAGATCGCCCATACCCGGGAACCCCTCATCAGACAGTATCTGATCCCTCCAACCATAAGTCTTACAGAGCCCCTGTCCGAGATGCCGGCAGCCTCCTGGAAAACGGCAGTGGGGGAGGAGCTGATGACCTTTAGTGCGGCAGGATATTTTTTTGCCAAGGAGCTTAAGGACACCTATCAGATTCCGGTGGGACTTATTTTGACAGCCGTAGGCGGCAGCAGCATAGAAGCCTGGATGAGTCCGGAAGCTCTCAGGCAATTTGGGGGCTATGATGCGCTGATCAAGGATTTTAAGGAGCAGGCAGAGCTTGATGCCTACGTACAGAAGCAGCAGGAGGCAGCAGACGCCTGGATGCAGCAGCTTCTGAAGACTGAAGACAGGATTGATATAGAGAATTTCAGAGAGTGGGAAACCTGTACGCTTCCCTCCCTGGTCTCTGACTATACTAGTGAGCCCTTCTACGGTTCGGTTTATCTGTGCCGGGAGATACTGCTTGAAGAGGAGCCGGTGGAGGAGGAAGCTTTTTTATATCTGGGAAGTATCATCAATTCAGACCAGGTGTGGATCAACGGTGAGCATGTGGGCAGAACAGAATACCGTTATCCCCCTCGGAAATATTCCTTTTCCAAAAAGCTTTTACGAAAGGGAAGCAACCTGCTAATGGTTCGCATTGTAATTGCCGAGGGAAATGGCGGTACCATCAAAGGGAAGCCCTACTATCTTCGCTGTGACGGCCGTACCTATGATCT
>JAJUHH010000276.1 GCA_029267975.1 Clostridiales bacterium | reverse complement strand
GGCCAGGAAAATATCTGTTCAATAATAATGGCTCCACCAAATAACATGGGAATGTGCATTCCAAAGACGGTAACAATGGGAATGAGGGCATTCCGAAGGGCATGCTTATTGATCACTAGAAAACGTCCGATTCCCTTTGCACGTGCGGTTCGCAGGTAATCCTTCTGCAATATCTCCAGCATGGCGCTTCGTATATAACGGATATTGGTTCCGGCCATGGAAGTTGCTAACACGATCACCGGCATGATCATATGCTTGATTACATCTATTACACTCTTCTCAGCCCCCAGCGTGCTCATACCACTGGATGGAAGCCAGCCCAGCTTAATGGTAAAAAGATAAATCAACACCAGCGCCAGGAAAAACCCAGGGACACTGCTCCCCAGAAAAGAGAGGGTAACCACAGTATAATCCTGGGGGGTATATTTTTTGACTGCACTATATATACCGGCCGGTACTGCTATCAGCATACTGACCAGCAAGGATACTGACATTAATAAGAGGGTTGGGCCGATATAGGTTTTAATCATTTGGCTCACAGGTTGGAAATTCTTCATGGAATATCCCATGTTGCCCTTTAGCAGGTTCGTCAGCCAGATCCAGTACTGTACAATCACCGGTTTATCAAGGCCCAAGGCAATTCTTCTGGATTCAATTGCCTCCTGGGAGACACGTGGTCCCTGCATCAGCTCTAGGGGACTTCCTACCATGGTCATGATCAAAAAATCGATTATTGTAATACCTAAGAGCACCGGAATTGCGATAAGAATACGTTTAATAATATATTTAAGCATTCCTCTCCTCCTTTCCCCCTAAGCCCTTGATCAGTACCGGACAAGCCGCCAGGTGCTTACTTCCGGGATGAATGGGCTGCAGGGCCGGATCTGAAGTTCTGCAGGAGTCGATCGCATAAGGACAGCGTGTATGAAAACGACAACCGGAAGGAATGTCCTTATTGGAGGGCAGCTCTCCCTGTAAGATGATCCGTTTTCTGTCTCTTGCCTCGGGATCGGGAATGGGGGCTGCACTGCACAAAGCCTTGGTATAGGGGTGCACCGGATGATCAAATAATTCTCCAGCCTCTGCGATTTCAACAATTCTGCCCAGATACATGACAGCAATGCGGTCACTGATATATTTTACCGCATCAAGGCCATGGCCGATAAAGAGGTAGGTCAGCTTAAGCTCCTTCTGGAGATTACGAAGAAGGTTAAGGATCTGAGCCTGGATCGAAACATCCAGAGCACTGACAGGCTCATCACAGACAATCATTTTAGGCTGAAGAGAAAGGGCACGTGCGATACCGATTCTCTGCCTCTGACCGCCGGAAAATTCATGGGGGTAACGGTCCTTGGCACTTTGGGGCAGTCCCACCATATCCAGCAGCCGATTGATTTCAGCTTCCACTTCCCGTTTGCTGCATATGCCATGATAAAGCATGGGATATGCCAGGAGATCATACACGCGCTTTCTGGGATTTAATGAGGTATAGGGATCCTGGAACACCATTTGTATCTGGGTACGGATTTTCTTCATCCCGTTCGCGGACCGGTCTTCCAGGGGAATTCCTTCATAGCTGATCGTGCCTTCCGTTGGCTTTTCTAAGGCTACAAGCTGTCTTCCTATGGTAGACTTTCCACAACCGGATTCTCCCACCAAGCCCAGAGTCTCACCGGGATAGATCTCAAAATCCACACCGTCAACAGCATGAATAAAGCCAACCGTATGCGGCAGGATTCCGTTACGGATTGGATAATATTTTTTTAATCCCCTTATCTCCATTAAAGGTTCTTGGTCCATGCTCATCTGATATCACTCCCGGTGTAAGCTTGTATTTTATACTTATCATTCATTGCTTTCATTCTCTGTATTCATTTATCAGTCTTTATATATGCTGCATTATTAAAACAACTTTTATTTAACATGCACTTTATTACACTTCTTTATAATGAGCTGTCTTCACTGATTTGCTCTGCACTGAACTGTGCTGCACTGAACTGTGCTGCACTAAACTGTGCTGCACTAAACTGTGCTGCACATATTTTTCCCGCAATCTCATAGGTTCTGTGGCATCTAACCCTATGCCCGTCTTCTGTCTCAAGCAAATGTTGTTCCAACCTACAGCTTTCCAGTGCATAAGGACAACGATTGGCAAACCTGCAGCCGGTGATCTCACTGTAATCCTCCGGAACACTTCCCTCAATCGTCATCAGCTCCCGCTCCTTCTTGTCACGAATGCTGGGGATGGACTTTAATAGCGCCTGGGTATAAGGATGCCCCGGCTTCTTAAACAGGTCATGGACACTGGCTTCCTCTACGATCTGCCCGGCATACATAACCATCACCCGAGCTGCCATTTCCGCTACCAGACCCATATCATGAGTAATCAGAATGATAGACATGTTCAATTCTTGCTGCAGGCTCTTTAACAGCTCCATTATCTGTGCCTGAATGGTGACATCCAGTGCAGTTGTAGGTTCATCCGCGATCAAAAGCTTAGGATTGCAGGCCAGAGCCATTGCGATCATGGCTCTTTGACGCATGCCTCCTGATAAGGTATGCGGATACTTTTTCATAACAGAAGAAGGATCCGGAAGCCCTACCTTCTTCAGGAGAAGCTGTGCCCGTTCCTTCGCTGTTTTTTTATCCATATTCAGGTGTATGCGCATGGCCTCAATCATCTGATTACCAACGGTAAAGACCGGATTAAGGCTGGCCATGGCATCCTGAAAGATCATAGTCATTTTACTGCCACGGATCTGATCAAGCTCCTTCTCGGACAGGCTTAACAAATCCTGTCCGTCGAAGACCACCCTTCCTCCGGTGATTTTTCCGTTCTGTGCTAAGATACCCATGACGGATAGAAGTGTTACGCTTTTACCGGAGCCGGATTCTCCAACGATACATAGAATCTCACCCTGATTAACCTCAAGGCTTACCCTGTCGATGGATTTGATCTCCCTGTCCCCGGAAGAAAATGCAACTTCCAAAGCTTCCACTTCTAATAAATTTGTCATTGTGTCACATCCCATTCATGAATATTGATAAAGGAACCATATACATTGGGGGTTGCATTCACCAATCTCTTATTCGCCGCACCAATGGCGCTGATGATATAGGCGGAGATCATGGGAACCTCCTGCTGTACTATGGTATCAATCTTTAAATACTGTGCTCTGATTTCATTGATGTCACTGGTTGTCTGTGTTTTCGCAAGAGCCTCGGTTACCGCATCATTCACATAACCGGTCCAGCCGCCTTCGGATAATAACCAGTTTACATCCGGGTAAGGATCCACGGGAGCATAGGTATACTGAACTGCCAGTAAGTCAAAATCCTTCTCTCCTGCGTGGGTCATCAGGCTGGATAAATCCACCGGTATTACCTGTAGCTTAATACCGACTTCCAAAAGCTTAGCAGCGATATAATCTGCTGCCTGAGTAAAGGTGGTATCACCGCTGTTCACATAAAAGTTCAAGGTTCTGGAGGCATCCCAACCATCTGCAACAGCCTGTTCTACAAGTTCCTTCGCCTTATCCGGACTATATTCCGTAGGGGTGAGACTTGAATCATAGAAGGGTCCGGCACTGGATAAGAAACCGTCCACCACTTCACCTTTTCCGTTCAATAATCCAGTTATTATAGAAGGACGATCAATTCCGTACAGGATAGCCTGACGAATCCGAGGATCTGTTACTGTTGTGGTATTAAAGAAGATCGACTGGTTTGTTACCGGAGAACCATAATTTACTGTCACATTGGCAAGAGCCTCCAGCTTTGCATAATCCTCCTGCAGAACGCCACCGGTGGTTTGCTGAATAAAGTCTATCTCTCCGGATTGTAAGCCTGTAAGAAGCTGCGCTGCAGGTACAATCTTAATATTTAACTTATTAACCTTCGGAGCGCCCTTCCAGTAATTCTCATTAGCCACATAGGAAACATAATGCTGTAAGTCTACGGAAGTAATGCGATAGGGGCCGTTGACAACAGTGGGAGCATTGAACCAATCATAAGCTGCCAGGTCTTCATCTGCTACACTCTCAAGTACATGCTTCGGCAGGGTCAGTATATAACGGCCATAGGTGTTTTGGAAGGTCGTCAGAGCCATCCGGTACTTGGTCGTAAATTCAACCGTCTTGTTGTCAATAGCCTTAACGCCGGAGATCTCTGTTGCTCCCTGTTCGGTAAAACCGTCATCTCCCACACCCTCAAAGGCATAGAGGGCCATGCTTGCATTGGCACGCGTCGGACTGGCCAGCTTAAGCACGGTATAAACCAGATCCTCTGCTGTAACGGGTTGACCGTCAGACCAGGCTGCATCAGGATCGATCTTGACGGTAAAATGAATATTATCCTCTGTGGTAATGGAAGATGCCAGCATACCTACAAAT
>JAJUHH010000275.1 GCA_029267975.1 Clostridiales bacterium | reverse complement strand
TGTCATGCTGTCAAGGGCGGCGGTAGCCTGCCAACAAACTATATCTAGCAATTTTCAAGGTTCTGATTGAGCCAAATTTCCAGGCTACGGGTTTTCATACGTTACTTTACACTACCCTCTATGCTATTATCATACCATTCCCCTGTCCTTCCTGCAACGCCTTACAAGGGGGTAATCGAGAAATAGGGCTGTGCACGAATTCCTGCGGCAGCCCCATTATCCTTCATATTCTTCTTGCTTTTTACCTACTATTCTTCCTTATCTTTTGGCGGTGTGGAAGGGGTCTTTTCATTCATGTGACGCTTTTTAATGGTTCTTCTGGCGATCAATATCAGACCTGCGATAATTACGCCCCAGATCAAGAGATAGGGTAGATTTACTACAAACCATACAAAGAAATCTTTAAAACCTTCGCTGATGCGATAAATTGTATTACTGAAGCCATTTGAGATTCTGCTTCCCACGGTTTGCTTGACAGCTACCTTGGGGCTCAGGATCTCAACCTCCTGAATACTTAGGTTAACTGTGCTGTATTCTACCTTATTATCATAAGTCCGCAGTGTTGTCTCGTAGTTCTGAAGCTCATAGCGGATATCACTCAAACGGCTCTCCAGGGTGACTATGTTCTCCATACTGTCCGTTTTCTCCAGTAATGCAAACAATCTCTCCTGCTCAATCTCCAATGCTTTTTTTCGGCTCTCTATGTCAGTATACTGTAGGGTGACATTCTCAGTAGTTTCCTGCTTATTAATTACATTTGCGCTTTCTCCTACTGCATTGACAAATTCATCAACATTGTCTTTAGGAAGCCTGGCTGTAATGGAGGCGCTTCTCACTCCACGATCGCTCAGATAGCTCTTTCCACTAATTCTGGAACTCTCCACATAGCCGTTCAGGCGGCTAATCTCAGCATCAAGCTTACTGATTAAGGTGTCAAATTCCTGGGTCTCTACATCCAGAAAGAAGGTGCGTATGATTTTATCCTGGGTTTGCAGACTGCTGTTCCCATTTACAATCGTTGATGTGTTAATGATAGTTTCTTCTGTGTCGACATCATCCTTCGCCCCTTCATACTTTGCATCACCGTAGCCAGCCGTCCCGGAAGTATATCCCGGTTCCGATGCGTCGTAGTCATAGCTTGTGCTGCTGCGGTCTGCCTTTGGCGCAGCATTTTCTGCTGCATACTTTGCCGAACAGGCTGCAGCCAATAGGGTGAACACAAGCAGAATAGCAATCATAGAAAAGACTTTGTTTTTTTTCATAAAACCTCCTCCTAATCCCTCGATATAATTTTATTACCTATATCTTCTATCAATTAGACGTATCTCTGTGCCTTATGGTTCCAAATAATCAAGAAAAAGGCTGTATCCTCCTTTTACAAGTTGATACAGCCTAATTCTACCATATATTCATTTTAATTTCCAAGTGAAATTCTATTTGGTTACCTTGATTGTTACCGAGGGTCCTCTTCCCTCTTGATTTACTCCCCAAAGAGCAATTTTAGTTCCTGCTTTTTGTTTGGGGATGGTAATTGTAAATGCTCCTTTACTATCAATACTTCCTTCGTAGGTATCCTCCCCAATCTGGGCAAAGATCTGCGTCTGTGTCTTAGTACCAAGCAGATCAACGGTTCCGCTGATCTTTGTTGTATTAGCTTTCACCGCTTTTACTTTCGGTTGATCCGGTGCCGTTTTTATCACCTTGGTGCTTAGCTTGGCGCTGCTTTCTACCGAATTGCTGGCTGTTATACTTACTGCTGTACCGGAATTACTGCGATTGATTTTAAAATGATAAAGATAACGATTGCTTACTTCATCATATACATATTCCTTGCTGCTATAAACAGTGTCGCCGATCTTTAAGGTTACCTCGCAGTTCTTGTCTGCTGCAACCTGTACCTCCTGATCTGCATT
Source organism: Clostridiales bacterium (assembly GCA_029267975.1). Taxonomy (GTDB): domain Bacteria; phylum Bacillota; class Clostridia; order Lachnospirales; family Lachnospiraceae; genus Mobilitalea. The sequence goes on along the minus strand of JAJUHH010000275.1, from coordinate 2,485 downwards.
GGCAATTTGCTTTGGCAGGACAGGCTTAGCCGGCTTAACAGCCGGAACCTCGGTTTTACATGCTGCCAGTATCTTACCGTCAACGAATCTTACCATAGCGTAAATGATGTCTCCTGCTGCCAGCTTCTCCACTAAGGCATAACGATATCTGTCAAACTCATCACATACCACAGCCTGAAGAGTATTGAAGGCCTTCTTGCCGTCACTCTTTACGATCGCAATATATACGGTACTGTCCGCCATGTAGCTTCCGCTAATCTGATAGGAATTTACAGTTACCTTATTCAAAGTAAAATTGTCAGCTGCATCCCGAACATATCGATTAATATCCTGAACAATGATCTGCGTCGCATAGCTGCGTCTTACTAAATCATCCTTTGCGTCCATAGCGGTTACGGTGATTACCTCTCCCACCTGTAACTGCTCCTTAAAGCTTAAGGAAAACTTGCCCTTCTCGCTTGTCTTGCCTTCATAGGTGCTGCCGCCAACTTTTACTCTTATATCATAAGATTTTGCAGCCCCTGGGATATAGCCGCTGATGCTCCGCTCAATATTGCTTACTTCATACACAACAGGTGCATTTGGTCCGGCCTCTACAACCTTCGTCGCATAGGGCCTGCTGCTTCTGCCTATATGGTCCAGATTATAGAAGGTGATTGCAGTTCCTGCTGTCTGAGGTGGAAGTAAGAAACTGAAGTTACCTGTATAATCTGCCTCAAAGTCTACTTCTACAATATCATAGCCAGCCTTATAGATCTCTGTATTCTTCTTAAACAGTTCCTTGCCGCCATTCTTCGGTACATAGACTGTATTATCGATAATTGCAATTAAAGTTGCATCGTCATCATTCAGATCACCGGTAATTACTCCGCTGGTATTGCTGACTGCACTGACACCGGGCTGATTTGGACCGGTTCTCTTAACAGTTACGGCTACGCGGGCACTTTCCAGTCCCTTCGCCTCATCCTTAATATAGACATTTACCACGGAACCTGAAGGCTGGGAGGGCAGCTCATAGGAAAAGCTTCCATTCTCTTTGATCTTGCTTTCATAGGTTCCGGTATAGGCATCAAACACTATCGTAGCATTCGGTTCGCCTCTGCCGGAGATTTTCGTCTTACGGTTTGTATAAGAGTTAACCGTTGGTGAAGAAGGCAGGTTATCACTGAAATTGGTGATTACCAGCTTACGCAGGCTGATATTTCCGGCCATATCCTCTGCAAAGACGGTATAGGTTCCGTTCTTGGATACAGTAAAGCTCTGATCAGCATCCAGTGACAAACCTGATTGCTGTTTGAAATAAGCAAGATCTTCCTCCCTCTCCACATAGCCCATTCGCTTGATTCCGGAAGCATCTGTAATATTTAAGGCGATCTTATAAGGACTTGCTGTTGCAGTTGTGATCACCTGGGTTGCAACAATATGAGGACCGGTTTTATCCTCCTTACCTAACGGATATGCTGCCGTATAATAGCGATATCCATCGACCTCCTTTAGAAAGCTTTTATACCAGGCTGTCTTCTCAAACAAGTCTGAAGCATATGCAGGAATCTTGATGATAAATTGATAGTTCTCCGGCAGATTAACCTTCCAGTTGTAATCAAGCTGAGGCAGAATACTGCCGTCATCTGCGATTCGCTTCAGATATTGGCTGAGTACGGATTGGGTACGTACAAATCCGTTCAGTACAACCTGCTTTTCGATTCCACTATTTGCATCAGTGGGAGCGGTCAGCTTATTAATGACAAGAAGCAGCTCCATATCATCAGTAACTGCTGTGCCGTTATAGCTTAAGTCACTGACCCGGCTGCCCAAGCCGATCCTGTTGCCATTGACATCATAGCGGGGTGTCATGGAAGGATCGATGGTATAATCAATCCCGTCAAAGATATAAAAGCTTCCCCAATAATCTAACCAGTTTTCAGCGATATAAGATTTCAGCTTCGTCTGCTCCATCAGCTCACTCATAGTAGCGGAAGACCATTTGGTACTGATGGTACTGGTCTCAAAGGCACTGGCGGACCATTCCAGCCATTCCTTCAGCTGTTTACCTGTCACCTTATAAATATAAAGATAGTTATTATAAAGCTGTATGGAGGATAGATCCGATTCCGTAATACTTCCTCGAATATTTACAAAATCCTGGATGGAGGCAGCCCCATAAGCATAATAACAGGAGGCAGCCACAATAGGTAAGTTCTTGTACTCCAAGCCGCTGGTATAAACATAACGCTTGGCATAATCAATCTTAGCATCATTAAGCAGCTGGATTGCTGCACTATCTTCCAAAAGGCCAAAGTAATTCTGAATTACTTCCTCTTCCTCAAGCTTTGCAATCTCCTCAGTGCTATAAGCCAGCAATTTTTCTTCCCAAGTGCCGTAGCTCTGGGCAATCTCTTTTACTTCCTTTGTGGTACTTGCATTCACATAGCGAAGCTCTGAGCTTCGTTCTGAGATTTTCTTTTTGCTATCACTATAAATAGTC
>JAJUHH010000274.1 GCA_029267975.1 Clostridiales bacterium | reverse complement strand
TGGTGGTTTTGCCTTCTCCTGCCGGCGTAGGATTGATGGCTGTTACTAAAACCAGCTTTCCGTCCGGTCGATTCTTGATCTTCTCCCATAATTCATCAGAAAGCTTTGCTTTATATTTACCATAGAACTCCAGGTCATCCTCAGATATCTCTAGTTGAGCTGCCACTTCCTTTATATGCTTTAGCTGCGCCTCCTGAGCGATTTGAATGTCCGATTTCATTTGTAAACCTACCTTTCATGATTGTTTTAGTATCAGCCAAAACAGCCTTGGTCAGACTTGATACTGTTCTTACTAATAATTAGATTGTAGCATTTATCTTATATTTCGCAAGGTGCCCTTAAGAATTCATTTATTAATTTTGATTATCAGTCCGTCTGTCTTTAATAATAACTATCCCTATTCTTCTGTTCCTGTCTGCTTGTGCAGCTGGCTCCTCTGTATTTATTTTATCGAAAAAATAACTTGCCATGACAAAAGTAACAAGTGTATACTATAACTTAAAAACATTATTAAGATTTCTTCACATCAGTTATTTGCTTATAATGGTTCATTAATCTAAGATTGATTACTTTTATATAACGGTCCATCAATCAAGGACTGATTGCTTTTGTTAGATGAGAAAGGATGTTTTCCATGAGATATAATACTGTAATTTTTGACCTGGACGGAACCTTATTAAACACATTGGATGATCTGCGAGACAGCTTAAATGATGCCCTCGTTCAAAAGGGCTATACGCCGAAAACCCTTGAGGAGGTAAGGCGCTTTGTGGGCAATGGGGTGAAAACTCTGATACGCAGGTCTGTTCCTGAAGGTGTTGGTGAGGAGGAGGTTAACTCCATCCTGGAACTGTTCAAGGCAAACTACGATCATAATAAACAAAATAAGACCCGGCCCTATAACGGTATTATGGAACTTCTCCTGGATTTACACCGCTATAATTATAAGCTTGCCATTGTATCCAATAAATATGATGCTGCGGTAAAGGAATTGGCAAAGACTTACTTTGGCAATCTCATACCGGTTGCAATCGGTGAGACCATGCAGATTAAAAGAAAGCCGGCTCCTGACAGTATCTTTGAAGCAGTGAAGGAATTAGAATCTGATCTGAGCCGTACTGTGCTGGTAGGTGATTCTGAAACCGATGTGCAGACAGCAAAGAATGCCGGGATTCCCTGCATCGGTGTTACCTGGGGCTTTCGCTGCCGTGAGGTTCTCAGGTCTGAAGGTGCCAATCATCTGATTGATACCCCACGGGAATTATTGACTCTGCTGTAGACTAAAAGCACAAGCGAACTGATCCTGCAGTTGAATTGTACAGCCTTATATTATCACAGTCATTATCACAATCGATCTCAACATAGGCATCATCACATAGGCATCATTGAGTATTAATTTGCTTTAGGATAAACTTTAAGTAACGTTCGACAATATTAATCTCCGAACATTGATAGAGCATTCTGGTGCCTACTACATCCTCGATCTCATTAAATATTAGCTCCCCTTGATCACCAATGATAAAATCTATACCAACCAGCCCAAACTCAAACTCTGCAATAATGCGGTTTACAGTCGCAATCTCTTTCGCCGACAGATCATAGAGACGTACCTCACCGCCTAAGGAAAAGTTGGACTTAAACCCTTCCTTTGCAGTACGAAGTACCGCAGCAACGATTTCTTTCCCGATGACATAGACCCGCAGATCCTGATGTTTGCTGCCGGTCAATGGTTGAACTACAATATCAGAGCTTCTGATACCGTCAATGATCGTTTGTCTCATTGCGTTCCCTGCCATTACTTCTCCTGATGCTAAAAATACCTGGCTCCCCCCATGTCCGTCCACTGCCTTGATTACAGTTGGGGCAGACAGCCCTGACAGCACCTCCTGCAGCTGTTCATTCTTATAAAAGCTGCTGTCCACCATGGTAATACCGGTCTTGGCCAGATATTGATAGGTTCTGGCCTTATCGTTACATATCTCTGAAACCATGGAGTTATTAAAAACAGGTATCCCCATCAGCTCCAAGTGTCTGCTAAGTAAGGGATAGATTGCACGGCAGATAGCAAAATCCGCTTTAGGCAACTCCTTTTTTTCATGTGCCAGAAACCATCTGTTATTACGAACTCCAAACTCAAGCTCCTCAACAAGAAGAAGCTTGACATCAATGCCAAGCTTAGCTCCCTCCTGAATATAAAACTGAATATACTGCCAATTATAATCTGCATTTTCCCGATGATAGATTAACCACGCAACCATAGCTACACCGCCTTCTTCCTATCCTATGCCTCTTCAATTCTTATGTCATTTACCGTTCCTTATGTTTGCCATTGCTTATGTCAATTGCCATTCAGCTTTGATCTTATATGTGCCATAATCGCATCCGCTGCATTCACTCCGGTGCAGTCATAGATATTCTTAAAATGCGCGTTGGAATTAACCTCACAGATGATCGTTTCTCCCTCTTCCCCAAAGAGCATATCCACTCCGGCAAAATCAAGCCCGATATGCTTACAACACATAAGAGCCTGCTCCCGCTGCTTTTCACTGGCTTCATAAGGCTTCATTTTTCCTCCGATGGTCAAATTCGCCCGAAAATCTCCCTGGTCCGAATAGCGATACATTGCTGCAATGACCTGATCTCCCACCACCTGAAGGCGGATATCCTTGCCGAAGCTGCTCCTAACAAACTCTTGAAATAGGACAGGTTTTGCACCTAACAGCTTCAGCTTTTCTCTAAGCTCAGCCATATCCTTCACCAGGTAGACCTGTTGACCGAAGGAGCCAAAACACTCCTTCACCACCATGGGAAAGCCCAGCTGCTTTGCTACATCCTCAAGAAAGAGGTTATTAGTATAACCGATATTATCAAAGGTCTTGGGAGCAAGGATAGTCCTTGGCATGGGAAGCCCGGTATTCATGAGAGCAAGATGGGTTAATGCCTTATCATCGCAGGTCTCTATGGCATGGGCGCTGTTGAATACCGGATAAGCAAGCTGCTCCAGATATCTGGCCAGCTTCACATCCTTATCCCAGAAGAGGATAAAGTCAGCCAGCTTCCCCCTATGGGCAGCTCCTATATCAACCAGAAGCTCTGCGTTGGTCTTAAGCTCCATCCCAATCCCCTGCTTCCCTGCAGCCTCTAACAGCCAGGAATGGATTTCATTAAATTTATTGGAATGTAAAAATTCATTTACAATCAGAATCCCCTTCATGCTTCCTCCAGACTTAATACTCCTCCAGATACCGTTCAAATTCTTCCTCCGTCATCAGTATCTTTCTGGGCTTGGTGCCCTCCTCCGGGCTTACGACACCGGCCTCTGCCAGCTGATCCATAATCCTGGCAGCCCGGTTAAAGCCTATCTTATATACACGCTGCAGCATGCCAATAGAGGCCTTGTCCTTTTCGATGATGAATCTACCCGCTTCTGCAAAGTATTCATCTCTTTCCTCACCGCCGCCTGCAACTGCTGAATCTCCAAGTTTAGCATTGTTAATTTTCTCATGGATATCATCACTGTACTGCGCTTCGGTATTATTCTGCTTTAAGAATTCCACTACAGAGCTTACCTCCTTGTCAGAGATAAAAGCACCCTGTATACGGACCGGTTTGGGATAACCGGAAGGGAAGAAAAGCATATCACCCTTACCCAGGAGTTTTTCCGCACCGCTGCCATCCAGAATGGTTCTGGAGTCAATGGCTGAGGATACAGCGAAGGCTATTCTGGAAGGAATATTCGCCTTGATCAGACCGGTGATAACATTTACTGAAGGTCTCTGGGTAGCGATGATCAGATGCAGTCCTGCTGCTCTTGCCATCTGAGCCAGGCGGCAAATGGCATCCTCCACCTCACCGGGAGCGACCATCATAAGATCTGCCAACTCGTCTATGATAATTACAATCTGAGGCAGTTTCTGACAGCTCTCATCATTTAAATGAGCAAGCTCAGCTACTTTCTCATTATAACCCTTCAAATCACGGACACCTGCATCGGCAAATTTCTTATAACGTTCCGTCATCTCCATAACGGCCCAGTTGAGTGCTGCGGAGGCCTTCTTAGGATCCGTTACAACCGGTATAAGAAGATGTGGAATACCATTATATACATTCAGCTCTACTACCTTAGGGTCCACCATGATCAGGCGCACATCCGATGGCTTGGACTTATATAGGATACTCATGACTAAGGTATTAATACAAACCGATTTACCGGAGCCTGTTGCACCGGCAATGAGTAAATGCGGCATTTTGGCAATATCAGTAATGATGGTCTGTCCGCCGATATCCTTTCCTACCGCAAAAGCCAGATTGGAGGCATGTCCGGTAAATTCTGTACTTTCTATCATTTCACGGAAGGTTACCATGGAATTTTCCTTATTGGGTACCTCAATTCCTACGGCTGC
>JAJUHH010000273.1 GCA_029267975.1 Clostridiales bacterium | reverse complement strand
TCTATGATACCTAAGCGCTACCACAGACCCCTATTATTATGTATGTGACCATATCGTTGCTATATGTGACAATATTGCTGATGTACGTGAATATATCATTAAAACTGGATCATTAAAAAACGGAATCAATATAAATGCGAACCTGACTCTAATATGCCCGGATTTCGAATATTCTTGCATGAGGATCACCATAGGTACGCTTAACCGTAACCTTGATTTTGTCGCAGAGGATCTGCCTACCAAGTTTATGCACCCTCAGACGCTGGTAATTATCTTTTACCTCAGCTGCATAAACACAATCAGCGCCCTCATATAGCTCAATTTTATAGTCCTTCACTAATTCCGGAGGAATTCCCGGAACCTGCTTGTTTTGCTGATACACTGACAGGGTGTTCATGATTTCCTTTGATAGATTAGGGTCAAATTTTAAATGTATCTCAGAGACAGCTATTTTTGTGTCATAGGAAAGAGCGATCCATTCTCCTTGCTCCTTCAGTTGCTTTGATATCCAGCAGTTAGTTTTTTCCTTTACTTTTCTGGATATTCCATTGATTACATTGCTGCAATCGCCTTCTTCTGTATGGGAGGAGCATTCCACTTTGGCTGCAGAGAGGGCATAGTCATCCTTGTCCTTATTCACAAATCCGGGAATATAGCAGTCATCCTTTAGTAAGGTCTGCTGTAATTCCTCCATATGCTTCAGAACATCTCTGGGCAATATACTCTTGCTGACAGCAAGTGCTGCAGCGGTACCCACCGCCTGCCCCACTACGGCGCAGGTAGCCATTACTCTCGTCGAACCAAAGGCCATATGGGAAGCACTAATTGCCCTGCCTCCAATGAAGAGATTGTTTATTTCTTTTGCATAGAGACTGCGATAAGGAATCGTATAGACATCCTTCATCTCAAAATAATTGGTTGCTTTCTCCGCTAAGTTGCGTAAGCCGCCGACAGTATGCATATCCATCAGCCAACCGCCATAGGCAACCGCATCCTCAAAAATCTTTCCTTCGAGTAAGTCCTGTTCTTTCAGAATGTAATCACCAATGATTCTTCTGGATTCTCTTTTCCCTGGCAGGAAGCCGACCCAGTCAAGGGCATAGTTCTCTGACTGGAAGTTTCCACTATTCTTGATGTAATCCCAAACTCCGTACAAGGCCTTTAGCAGTTCATCTCGTAATTCCTCTCCATCCAATATGATATCAAGCTCGTCTCCACCCAACTCAATCCACCAGTATCCGCTGCTGATTTCTGTGATGGTACGAAGCTTCAGGTCATCTTCTGTATATTGATTTGCCCAGAAGGGTCTCTCAAAAGGAACAGGTCTGCCAAGGTCAACCGCCCGAAACATCAGGGTATTTCCCATCGTATATTTGTCACTCTGGTCGGGTGCATAAGTTTCCCCGAATACCTCCTTGCCCTCCCGGCCTGACATAAATTTTGCTCCACTTATGCTTGCCAGATATCCATCACCGGTAGTATCAATGAATAGATTTCCAGTGAATTCAAATTCCTTTTCCGTGGTAATCTGAAGGGCAGTGATTTTCTTAATTGTATTTTCTTCCACGACTGCATCTTTCATATGAGTATTCAGATAGACATCCAGACCCTCCTGAAAATGTGTCTTCTCCCATAATACAGTGTCAAATACGGAAAAAGAATGGTTCGGATTACGCCTTCTATTTTCCAGAAGGATCTCGAGTATAATTCCTGTTTCCCTGGAATCCGGTCTTGAGCCGTGAAAATCAGCACCGCAGATGTGCATTCGAATCTCGGAGCTTGCATTCCCCCCAAGGACCGGTCGGTTTTGAATTAATGCCGTTTTCGCACCATGTCTTGCAGCAGCAATCGCAGCACAAACGCCTGACATCCCTCCGCCAACAACAATTACATCGTAATTTTTACTTTCCATTATCTTTCACTCATCCTCCCTGCTCTTATTTTACTGTAACTGATCTCGTTGTCTTGGGATCAGCTTTCAATTCTGTTTCAATATTATCATACTTATTGTTGAGAATATATACCTTCTCGGCATCCCTTACAAATATTGCGGTTTCTGAATTCCGGAAGGTATTGCCGATGATATAGATATCCTTATTGCAGGGTTCTGAAAAGCCTGCAGAATCAATCCCTATGCAGGCCGGTTCTGAGCTGGAATACCTTTTTACAAATCCACTGTTGTCAAATTCGCAGCCCCGGATCAGCACATCTGTCGCGTGACCGCCTTCATTATGTACGGACAGTTCAGCTCCAAGAAGAATAGCAGAGTTCATCGTGTTCTTATACAGGCAGTTAAGGATGGTAACATGATCCGCCCGAAGCAAATGACCGGCACCGGCTATATTCACGAACTTTGAATTGAGGCATACATACTCCCTGGGTTCCCAGCATGCTGCCGAGCAATAGTCAGATATTCTTACATATTCAGGAATAGGCTCTGTCAATGTGATGTCATACAGATAGCCAATATCTTCTTTCCTGACGATCTTCCAGTTCTTGATCTGTCTTCGTTCGATCTTACTGTCCTGGTAGAATTCGATTGCTGAGTTCTTAATAAGCTCTTTTTTGGTATATTTACAATAGAATCTTGCGCTGTATTCCGAGAGAAGCTCCCTGACAATCAGCCAATTGCTCTGGACATTCTGTCCATCCATACGAACCCCCTCAATATATAGGTGATTCATCGTAATACTGCCGGTACACTTAAATAGCTTCCATGCATCTCTAGGGGCGACAAATCTATGGCTCTCCCTGGGCCGAAACTGCACCCTATCTGCGTTGATATTATGGCAGCTTTCCGCTAGCATGGCAAAACCATTGGCATTGATCGTTCTGACATTAATCAGCTTTAAGTCATTGCATTCATAAAAATAAACCTGAAAATCCGTCCTCGCTCCCTGATGCCAGGACAGATAATTACCTACTGCTACTCTTGTTGCTATCTCATCCTCTAAGCATACAATTCTGTCTCTCACATGCTTTATGGTGGTATTCAATCCCTTTCCATAGGACAGACTCTCGCCCAGCAGATTAAGCTCCGGATCAAATTGATTGATACAGTAGGTTCCCATTTCTGCTGCCAGATGATTTCCTTCCGTAACCTCAATCCATATCCTGTTGCCTAAGATACCTATCACCTTTCCCGAGGAGCCAAACTCCGGATTTCTGGTAAAAGCAATATTGCTGACGGTCAACTGTTCATTATGCTCACACCATAATATACTGGGCAGGTAAGCATTTAGCTGACCCGGATTATGACCGGACAGAATCGTCTTTGGATCTCCCTTTTCATCCACGGCTCCCAGCAAATGAAGCCGTTTCGTGCCCAGAATAGCAAGGTAGGTATCCTTGTCAGTAAACTCCAGGCTATCGGCATCATGCATCATGCCTTCCGTGTCAAGCTTTACTGTAGTCTTTAAGTAATAGGTACCTTCTTCAAATTGAATCCGATTGATGTTGTTATGTATGGCATCCTGTATCGCCCGGCGTATTCCTTCCGCGCTGTCATCACTGCCGGGTTTTGTGTAATCCTTTATATAAACGCATGCTTCCTGCATCCTATTCTCCTTTATAAAAAAGCCACTATTTATGGAAGTCCAACAACATTATTCTTATAATTCGCAAAGAACAAGTCATAACAAGAAGGACTTGCTCATGACCGTTGCTTCACTTAAATGATGCTGATTAACTAAGTATCAACTATTGGTAGGTTAATTCTATTTTTCTCTGCTTGCAATATACTCGTTCATTTCCTTTACATACTCAGTTCCGCCATTATTATACCAGTCAGAAAGGGCCTTATTGAAGTCCTCGATACTCGCATCACCAAGGATCACCTTTGTAATGGTATTGTCAAGCTTGTTTTGATAGTCAATATATGCAGAAGTTGAAGCTGCCTTTGGCATATATCCGTAATCCAGAGAAACGACAGCATGTTCGATGGCCTTTATTACCCAAGTCCTGGCATTCTTTTTTTCTTCTTCCGTCAGGTCTATACTAAGAAAGAAGTCCGGATCATTATTTCTTCTAACCTGAGTAAAATGATTCTTAGCTGCTTTCATCTTTGCATATTCCTCTGGGTTAATCACTCTCTCGCCGGATGCATCCCAATTCCAGGTAACACCTTCCGGACCGTAGGTGCAGATCTCCCAGCCTTCATCCGAAAGCAAATAATCCAGGAATTCTACAATTTTCTCTTCCTTGCCTGCTGCTGCGGAGGTTATTGCATTCAGCCACCAATATCCGCTGCCGAAGGAGTCACCTCGCACTATACCATTGCTGTCTTCCAGGAATAAGTAGGATATTTCAGCTGTAGGAACAAGCTTCTGTAACTCCTTAAAATATCCTAGCGCATTTGCACCAAAATCCTTCAGAAAACCAACTTTACCCTGTTTGAAATAGTCTATTGCC
>JAJUHH010000272.1 GCA_029267975.1 Clostridiales bacterium | reverse complement strand
ATGATCTTAAAAATTTGCAGGTTCTTTTCATGAGAGCCTTTATTTTCATGCGCTATTTTTTTTCTTAGCTATATGTTGTACTCGGAAATAACCATAATTTAATAACATCACTCCTTAATTAAGCGTATCGCAATTAACTATACATATATCATAATTAATTCTATACCTTACTTTACAAAACGGAACCACTTTAGGTCAAAGTTACTGCCTGGCAGGAAGATAAAGCTTACCTTCTGCATACCTCTTACGGATGTCAGGCTGTATTCACGTTCTACATAGTCCTCTGAATATCCGAACTCAGCAATCTGATTGCTGTTGCCTTCCTCCCCTGAGAAGCGTACATGGATGGTATTATTGCTGGTATGGGATCTTCCACAGATCACAAGCTTTGAAAATCCTTCCTGTCCAAAATCCATGTTCTCAAATTCAATGGTGACATTATTGCCGATGTGTTCGATGGCATCCTCTGTAATGGTAAAGCTATCTCCGTAGATATTGTCCCTATCCAGGGCTGAAAGCTTCGCATATGCCTTGTTAAGCTTCTTAAATTCAAAGCCAAGCAGATGCAGCTTCTGATCCACTACGATGCAGAGGGTTGTTATTCCCTTTAAGCGTCTGGGCAGCTTGAAGGTATTGGGAATATATTGTCCCCAGATACTCTGTGCTTCGTAATTGGTCTTAAGCAGCAGCTGTGCTCCCGGCTCTGAAGGCATACCCTCCCAGAGTTCAATGGGCAGGATATTGCCCTCATGATAGAAGATAGGGATTGTTATCTCATCGGAGCCATATTCCCCGAAGTCCAAACCGCGAAAACCAATGTGTGTTACTCTTTCACCGGTTGCCACACCATTTTGTAAGCCCACACCCAGCTCATAGTTGGAAGCGTTATACAGACCTGCAAGGATAAACTGATAAGGGTTAAAGGTTGCCTCACCCAGACCTTCCGATGTAAATTCAAGCTCTGATATGATCTCAGGGCTCCTCTTTCCGTTATAGGCACAACAGCGAAGGCGGAACTCTCCGTCTCCTAAGGCTGTAACTACAGCGCTATTGCCATCCAGCTCCACCTTGGCGGTGTTGGTTACAATACCTGCAGGAGTAACCACCTTCCATTCAATCTGATCATAGGTGGTATTCTCAGGATAGAGCTTGGCTGTTACCCGGACGGAGGGGTTTTCTTTGTCCAGCCTGCTGCTTCCGTATCTGGTCAGGGCTATTTTACGAACCGGAACCTCCGGATTGAACTCGGACCTTGTGTTCTCTGTCAGGGCAGATACACCCGGGATCAGGTCTGCCGGCAGTGCTTTCAGGGTAAGCTCTTCTGTCTCAAGCCCTACGGAGCTTAATTTAACATGGATATCTCCCGCTTCCTGCTTTGCAGCGATGATCGCCAGCAGCTTGCCGCTGAAGAGCTTTCTGCTGCTGCCCTTGTACTGATCATAATCCGTACTGTCACCATTATCCAGTCCTACCAAGCGTCCTGCTCCGCTTACTTCAACCTGCACACGGTTATTTGCATTGGCAACGGGTATTCCTTTCGCATCAAGGGCGGATATTTCAAGAAAGATCAGGTCGAGGCCGTCTCCATTCAACTGCCACTTATCAGGCTTAGCCACAAGCTTCACTGCATCACCAAAGGAGCTTTGCATATCCGTTGCAATTACATTTCCTGCTTCATCATAGGCTACTGCCTTTAATACACCCGGCTCATAGGGCAGCTGCCATACCCCAGCCAGCTGCTGGCCTGCAACATGGTCAATCTCAAAGCTTCCCTGGGATCTGTCATTCAGGAACAATTCCACCTTAGGTGCATTGGAATATATCTGAATATCGATCAATTGGCCTTCGTTAAAATCCCAATAGGGCAGGAGATGCACCATGGGCCTTACCTTGTAATCTGTCCATTCTGCCTGATAAAGGTAGAACTGATCCTTGGGAAAACCGGCAGTATCGATCTGACCGAAGTAGGAGTTCTTGGTGGTATAAGGGGTTGGCTCCCCAATATAATCAAAACCGGTCCAGATAAACTGGCCAAGGCAATACTTGGCATCCCTGTCATCAATGATATTTCTCTGTGTATTCTTAGCCCCCCAGTTCACTGTACAGTTATCCAGAGAGGAGCATTGTTCATCCTCATGAGAAGCAATCTGTTTGCTGAAAGGAAAATGATAGATTCCCCTGCTTCGCAATGTGGAGGCTGTCTCACTTCCATAGATTACCCAGTGGGGATTCTTCTTATGATGGTCCTCATAAAGCCATTCTCCGTAGTTATAGCCTACGACACTGATCTCCTCTGCACATTTCTGAGCATTCTCCCAGGCCATAAAATTCGAGCCAATGGTATCCAGACCGTTACGGTTGGGATCATGCTGCAAGACCAGCCTCTTCAGCTGCTTCGTTACCTCTAAGCCCCTTGCATCCGCATGGGTATCATAAATCTCATTGCCGATGCTCCACATAATAATACTGGGGTGATTTCTGTCCCTGCGAATCCAGCTGGCCACATCTCTCTCATGCCACTCTGGAAAAAATCTGGCGTAATCAAATTCTGTCTTGGGCCTCTCCCACATGTCGAAGGCTTCGGAGACAATTAAGATACCCATCTCATCTGCCAGCTCCATCAGCTCCACAGCGGGCATATTATGGGAGGTACGGACTGCATTAATACCCATTTCCTGCAGCTTGGTGAGCTGACGTCTTATGGCTGTTTTATTGACTGCCGCACCCAAGGCTCCAAGATCATGATGCTGGCAGGCACCATGAAGCTTTACATGACGGTCGTTCAGGTAAAATCCGCTATTGCTGTCCACTCGTATGGTACGAAAGCCAAAGCTTTGCAGCTGCTCTTCCACTAACTTATCCCCCAGAAGTAACTCTGTCTTCAAGGTATATAGATAAGGATTTGTAATATCCCACAGCTGGGGCTTCTCCAGCTGAAGGGTCTGCTGATCGGTGGTGAGCTGATCAGTAATATAAAGAGGATTTTCACCCTGGGCAACACAAGCGCCGGTCTTATCATAGATAGAGTGCCTGATCCTTGCCTTCACTGCTTTATTGTCAAGGGTGCCCTCATCCTTGCGGCTATGAACAGCCTCTGTCTGCAGCAGAACCTTCCAGCTCTCTGCTTCTTTTTTGGTAGAAAGATAGATACCGTCCGTTACCAGGTGGACAGGGTCGGTTATCTTAAGCCAAACATTGCGATAGATCCCGGCACCGGAATACCAGCGGGTATTGGGGGACTCATAGACCACTCTGACCTTAATCTCATTCTCACCCTCGGTTAAGAAGGGAGTGATATCAAATTCAAAGGAAGAATAGCCATATTTCCACTCACCCACAGGCCTATGATTGACAAATACCGTGGAATTCATGTAGACACCTTCAAAATACAAGCGAAATACCTTATCTCCGGGATGATCTATTAAAAAGCGCTTCCGATACCATCCTTCCCCGGTTTCATATAAGTCATTGCTATTATAGATCAGCCAGTCATGAGGCAGATCAACTCTGCTCCAGCTCACTCCTGAAGCATCAACATCAGCAGGCTTCGTACCGACCGGCAGCTTGGTAAACTCCCAGCCATCATTAAATAACAGCTTTTTATTCATGATTACCCTCCAGTTATCCAATTTTCATTTATCATAAATCCCAAAATTGCTTCCGGGCTTTATAGGAAGCATTCATAGTCTGTTTATCATATCATAGTCTGCTCAGAAAAATAACTTTAATTATTAGATGTAAAATCCATGAAAATCAATACATGCTTTTATCGTTAATCCATCTTACTCATACCATTTATCAAACTTACACCTATACTTATATCAAACCTGGCATAAGACCGCTATGAACAAAAATGTCTGTAATATGGATGTTTTCATCGAACTGATACTAATATCCAATGGACGCAATCGAAAGTTATCGACAGGAATCGAAAAATAAATTTCTATATTGACAGACATCGATTTTCGTGTATAATTCATCATATTATCAATGGCGATAATCATACAGGACCGCGGCCTGTAGGATTATTGTCTTTTTTATTTTAATATCTATTTTATTGATTGACAATGGGGTCAAAGCTGCAGGTGCTTTGACTTCTTTTTTATGCAAACCTGTAAAACCTATAAGAGAACCTATAAGAAATGTGAGGACGTTAATTTTATGGAAATCAACTTAGCAAACACAGGCTTTATCCTTGTCTGCTCTGCTCTGGTATTTCTTATGACACCGGGACTGGCTTTATTTTATGCCGGTATGGAGAGACGCAAAAATGTACTTAATACCATGCTATCCTGCTTCTTTATCTGTGGAGTTGCTTCCCTGCTATGGGTAAGCGTTGGTTACTCCCTTTCCTTTGGTGCTAATCACGGAGGTATTATCGGAGATCTATCCAAGGCTTTCTTTCAGGGTGT
>JAJUHH010000271.1 GCA_029267975.1 Clostridiales bacterium | reverse complement strand
TCCCGTATCTTTACCATATCATACTGTGGCATATCTTCTGGAGGTGTAATCCTATAAACATCCGCTGGAGAAGCATAATCGATGAGATTAACATTATTGTAGTATACTCCATTTGAATAATATTTTGTATTTCGATCAAACATCATCATCCAATCATAATACTCATTCGGATAACTCTCCAATATGTACGGAAACTTCTTGTAGGAAATAGGCAAATTGGTCGTTCTGATCAGCTGCCCATCAGGACTCATCTTTGCCCTTTGGGAAGTATCTTTGATCATCTTCAACGTGTTTAATGCGCCTGCCTTTGTTATTTTTGAAGTTACCTTTAAATTACGATTGGTACTCCATTTACCATTGGAATAACCTTTCATATAACCCTTGTAAAAAGCCTTAGCGACATCAGCTCTCTTCTCTGCCTTCACTTTACTGATATCTGAGATTCGTTTATCAATGACATGCTTTACAGTCTCCTCAGATATATAAGAGCCATGATAAAAATATTCATCAGCTCGGTTTAACAAAACCATAGCATCACCACGGGTTAAATAACTCTTGTAGTCTGTAAAATCACCGTTCTTTATAATACCCTTTTCGATTAATGCATCAACATATCCTGATGAAGTACTGCCACTTACGGATCCAAGGTTGAGCTCTGTCGCAAGCGCCTTGGCAAACTCTTCAATCGTAATGTACTTGGATGCAGCCTCAGTTTTGTGTGCAGGTGCTACACTTACAGAGGTCATCAGAATGGATAATGCCAACATTATTGATAGAATTACACGTTTTGATTGCTTCATATAAATTCCTCCCAATTATTTAATCACCTTGTTAAATATTACAAATTTCCCTATTTTTTCCTCCTTTAAGTATAGCGTATTCGTTATAGACGTTCAACTTATAACGCTAACGAGTTATAATAAATACCTCCTTAACAATAAAATAAGGCATAAAAATAGTTCTAACCGGCAGGTCAGAACTATATCATGCCTCTTATAATTATGTCAGCTTATTTTACAGGCAAAATTAAAATAATAAATATTTGATATAGTCATATTATCATATCTGCCGATAATTGGCAATTGTTTTCTTATAATTTATCTGTAACGAGATAGATTTCTAACTAATCTATATTGGAGAGCGGATCATAGTCAGGAGCAAAAACCCCATTTGGCGTACAAATAGGACATTGATAAGCTCCTTGCCTGATACATGCTATAGGATCATAGTAGGGTTCTTCATTTAGTATGAGGATTTCCTTTAATAGCTCCGGGCAGGTTGATTTATGGTATAGCAGATACCATCCCTTTTGCTCAATGTAATAGGTATCCCTCTTTGATACCTTTGCCCCGGCTGATGCTATTTTATTATAAGCTTCCTCCGGCTGGCTGCCGTAAGGATACCCTTGAAATACAACATACATACTCACATTATCGATATCCTTGGTCCATCCATCTTCTGCAAGGGGAGGGAGAGCAAAGTTATATGTAATACCGTTCTGGGATGCGATCTTATTATGTCTGTTCGTATAAAAGGCCATGGTTTCTTCTATACAACTGATGATAGTATCTTTCTTCACAGTCTGATAGACCTGATCATTTAATAGAATACTGTCCGGTCTGATAGCTCGAAATGCTGAAAAATCAGCTCTTGTTTTGAAATCATGATAATCCATACTGTATACTTTTTGCTCGATCGATCCCAGGATATTTTTTTTATCATATACGGTCACTTTATCTCCCAGGGTAAAGCTATAAATAAAGTCTTGGTCCTCATAGAAATAAGGATATTTTTCAGACCAGCGCTTTATGGTATATGTGAAATGATCAGTACCTATGTATTCATCACTAAAGAAGATGTAATATCCATCTTCTTCTTTTATTGCTATAACCGGTACATATAGATTGAGCTTTGTTTGACTATCTTTATCAGCCAGGATACCGAAGGAAGAATACAGAGACGCAAAGAAACTGCTCACTGCCTTCTCTTTATTGATGATTATATTATTCTTTGCATCAACCTCAGCCAGATTTATAACACCATCATCAATCGCCGTATCAAGATTATCATCTATTTGAGATTTATTTTCTATAACTGCATTAAGGTTATTGATTCTTATGTCTGTATTGATAATTACAGATATAGCAACTATTACAAAAATAATTGCAAGGTGTGTGATCTTCATTCGGTATCCTCCTCTCTATTATCATTTGCCGTCCTCTCTGATGTATCCCGACCTGATAACTTTTATATTATTATCAATACTTTTGAATAAGTAGCTTATTAGATTTCCACCAATACTAGTCATCCTATTCGTTATATTAAATGTTAGGTAGTCCTTATTTGTAAAATAAAAGGTACCCTGATCATAAAGCTCATTTAAGATTTCAGCTGTATGCTTCTCATTATAGTAGGTCATCACATTGCCAGTAAAAATAGGTGTACGTGCAGCACAGAAAGGGCATCCGGGGTCCGTTCCGTCCGGATAAAGCTCATAAAATCTATGACATACCGAACATTGCTTTAGATTACGTTTGGTGATGACTGTTAGGGTTACATATTTTCCTTTATAACTTATGGTAACTGTCTGGGTACCTACATAGTTTGAGTCTAAATTATCTACATATCCATGTATGACTCTCTCTGTGTGTCCATCCAGATAAGTTGCTAGAAGCTCCACCCCGTTATCAGACAGGGAAGTCCCCTTAAATATTGTTAAGCTTCCGCTGGAAGGATAAGCAATGGTCAGGGTTCTTAGCCATGCTTTACAATATGGACATCCTGGATCAGTACCGTCACTATTAAGATTATAGGTATGTCCATTTATGCATATCCTACTCCTGGGTACAACGGTGACATTAACTGTGCACGTTAATTTCTGTCTTGTTGCATCTGTATATTCCAGTGTTACCGTTTTATTGCTGACCGGATTTGTGGTCTGGAATGTAGTTGAGGCCAAAACCACTTCAGTTGAACCATCCAGATAAGTTACTGTAACTGTTGTTATAAGAGGCTCTCGTGTATAGACCGCTTGTACCGGGTGGGTAGGAGAAATACTCACTGCCTTTTTATTGCATAAAAGTTCTGGTTTACACGAATAAGCAGTACCATATGAACCACAATAAACACATCCCCTATATGGCTCCCAGGTAATTGGGGCTAAATCTCCATACCTTCTTGCTACAGGTATTTCGGTGAATGGACTATCTATCTCAGGTGTTGTAAATACCCAAGGCGCTGATCCATAGCTGCCTGTTGCCTTAGGCAAGTCTTTAATAAGATTAGTAATCTGGTTTCGTACAGCATCACTTTTTGCATTCCAGGCATCTTTATTCAAAACCTGTTTTAGTACGCCTACAGCTTGTGCTACACCGCCAACGTAAGCTCTTGTTATGATCTGCCCATTTCTATTATAATCATAGAATTGTGTAGACACCCCTGAAAAGAAATTTGTATTCTCGCTGCTATCAACCATAACATCAATGGATAGTATCTGTCTCCCACAGGTAGCACATGTTTCATTTACACTTAAGCTATAATAACCTGCACTGCTTCCTGAGCTAACGATACCGCTTGCGGTTATCCTCACCTTGCCCTTTTTTCCTACAGGAAAGCAACCATCTGTATTGGGATGACCTTCGATATTAGGACATGAAATCGCTTGGTACGATGTTACTGTACCCTTTGTATTAAAGGCCGGGATTCCAGACAAACCCGTCTCTGACCAATAAAAATCAGATGTTATAACTTCTGTGTTATATCTTATTTCACCATATCCTGGCCCCTGCGCATGTGCAACAACGGCTTCTTCAAGCTTATCCCGTATATAAGCATATGTAGATCCTGAAACCGGAGTACTGCTGTCCATCATGGTAATGCTATAATTACTTACATTACTTCCATTCAAATAATAATAAGTTGCTTTACCCCTAATAACACTGGATGTACTTTTAAAATCGAAAAGAACCTGACTACATAGTGAGCAACGAACAAAATATTCTGTTACGGAATAAGCTCCCAATTCACTATCATAGTCTTTAAACCGCTTATCAATATAGATCGGCACATTGGATATTGCATTGGTACCATATACCGGGGTATGTACATGCCCTCCATAACAAGCTGATGTATGTACATGCTCCGGATCAGCAGGTGTTTTTACTGCACCTGCAAGTACACTTTCATTTGTTTCATCATTCATCTTAAGGCCGCTGTTATCCGGATCGGTAACCGTAGGTACACTTGTACTCACTGGTACATAATGATAAACATTAGGACCTGTAAAGGAATTGTTTTGCTCATCGATCACTTCATCTACTGATCGCAGCCGGTATTCTGGCTCATTGATCTCCTGCGTCAGCTTCATATCAACATCATAAAGCAGCCCCGTCTTTGCCTGCTCTTGCAGGTACGTATCATACATATCCATGGTTA